>CAMQOJ010000556.1 GCA_947003375.1 uncultured Lachnospiraceae bacterium | reverse complement strand
TGCTGTTCACCCCAGTGAATTGGGAAAGGTTCAAAAAGAATAAGACCGGCAGGATCATGCTGACAGTATCCATAGACGCGGCTTCAAAACAGACCTACGAGCGTATCCGTAGAAACGGAAACTTCGATACGTTAAAGCAGAACATGGAGTTCGCTGCAGGCTTAAGGAAAAAGGGGGAGTTGTGCTATTTCCGGATGAACTTTGTGGTACAGAGGGACAACTACCGGGAAATGGTGCCTTTTGTGCAATGGGGAGAGGCGTTGGGAGTGGATGAGGTCTTTTTTACGAAAATCCTCAACTGGGGAACCTATACGGCGGAAGAATTCGCCCAGATCAGCATGATGGAGCCGGACGGAACCACACCGAAAGCCGAATTAAGGGAAGTGCTGGAGCATCCCGTGATGAAAAGCCCCATCGTGGATCTGGGGACAATCCAGTACGCCCACAAAGCGGACAGGATTGATATCGTAGAGAATTATTATATGTGGGAACTGGAGAAAAGAGGAGGACGGATTTTCAGTCAGGTCGTCAAACAAGCAGAATGAAATCCGTGAGGGAGAGGAGACGGTTTATGGGTCAAATGATCAGCATTGTTGTTGCAATATACCAGGTCGCACCGTATCTGCGAGAGTGTCTGGAAAGCATCCGCTCCCAGTCATACAAGAATCTGGAGGTGATTCTTGTAGATGACGGGTCTAGCGATGGGTCGGAAATAATATGTGATGAATATGTAAAGTCGGATGAGCGTTTTCATGTGATTCATCAGGAGAATCAGGGCACGGCCTGCGCAAGAAGGAATGGCGCCAAGGCGGCACATGGAAACTATATAGGCTTTGTGGACGGGGATGACTGGATAAAGGCAGATATGTACGAGCAGCTGCTGTCTGCCGCATTGCCTGCCCGTGCGGACGCTGCTGTCTGCCTGAAGAATATATATCGAAACCAGACAGGTTATTCTTATGCGGAGGACAATGTTGCGGAAGAAGGGATATACAGAAAAGAGAACGGCCTCAACCGGATTTGCGACTATTTGTTTTGGGGCAGTGGGGGACATAAGGAGGGGATTAGCATCAGCCTTGTCGACAAGTTATTCAGGCGGGAGCAGATGATAGGGTATATGGAAGAGATTGACAGCAGGCTCCGCTACTGTGAGGATTCTGTCTGCGTCGTCCCGTATTTGATGGAAGCGGAGACCGTCTGCATCGTAAACCAGCCATTGTACTATTACAGGCAGAGACCGGGTTCTGCCTGTAACAGCACGGATCTTATGTATCTTGAGCAGTTCAATATTTTTTATCAAAGCATCTTGAACAGGCTTGATGCCGGCATGCAAGAATTCAAGCAAAGGCTTGATAAATACTTTGTCTCCCGTATATATGAGGGGCTGAACAAAATGATGGCTCTGTCATTGAAGAATGTGCTTCCGCTACATATACCGCCGGTTGCAGAGCTGCCGCAGAATGAAAAGGTTGTGATATATGGAGCCGGTGTGGTTGGCAGGGACTACCATAGGATGATGGAGCTGATGTGCCCGGATAGGATAGCAGGCTGGGTGGACAGGCAGTGGGAGAGCCTGCAGAAAGAAGGATTGGCGGTTGAACCGGTCAGGAAATTGACGGAGTGGGACTATGACCGAATCGTGATTGCAGTATTGTTTGAGGACAGTGCAACCCAAATAAGAGGTGACCTTGCTTCTATGGGGATAGAGAAGGATAAGATATTCTGGCAGCCGCCAAGGACAGTTATGGATTAGAGGGGGATATGCTTCATGGAAAAAAAGAGAATATTGCATATGACCCCATCGATTGTGAAAAATGGCGTATACCAATATATTTTCAACCATCTAAATCATCTCGACAGAGACAGATTTGAATTCAGCTTTCTGATGCAGGATCCAAAAGAATTGATGGAAACAGAAGAATATGAAAAATACAGATTTGAAATCAGAAGCTTCTCTATTCCGCAGAGAGTCGATCCGTCCCGGTTCCGCAGAGAAATCATGGAGATTCTTTCGGACAGGTATGATGTCCTGCACCTGCATACCAGCTATTGGCGCGGTTTTATGATAGAAGAGATCGCAATGGAGCTTGGAGTGCCCAGGGTCATCGTGCATTCCCATAGTTCATCCATTGACCAGCCGGATGCTGGGGAGCGTGAGGGGCAGCGGAAGATTCATGAGGAGATGAAAAGGCGATTCAATGAAACATATGCAACGGATTTCTGGGCTTGCTCCCAAATGGCGGCAGACTGGCTCTATGGGCCACAGATCAGCAGGAGCAGAATCAGAATCATGCCAAATGCGATTGAAACGGATAAATACACATTCTGTGAGAGCGACAGGAAATATTACAGGTCAAGATACGGACTGGATGGCAAATTGGTAATAGGCCATACAGGAAGATTCGAATATCAGAAAAACCATGGATTCCTGATAGATGTCTTTGCAGAAGTCCATGCTGCAATACCGCATTCGGTTCTCGTATTGATAGGGGAAGGGCCGGAAGAGATACCTGTCAAAGAAGCAGTCAAGGAAAGGGGCTTGCAGGATGCGGTGATTTTTCTGGGGTGGCGCGATGACGTGGCGAAATGGCTGCAGGCATTTGACATCTATTGTCTGCCGTCACGGTTCGAGGGGCTGCCGATTGCGTTAGTTGAGGCACAGGCAGCCGGATTACATTGTATTGTGAGCGATTTTGTCACTAGAGAGGTACAGATTACAGGTCTGGTAGACTTCCTGGAACTGGACGTGCAGCTGTGGTGCGAGAGGATCAAGAAGAGTGCGGAGGCATATGAAAGACTGGACACATCGAAGCAGATTATAGGTGCCGGGTATGATATCAGACAGCAAGTGAAACTGTTGGAAAAAGAATATACGATATAGCAGAAGCGGGAGGCGATATGCAATTTAGGAGATTGGCTGTATATGTGAC
>CAMQOJ010000555.1 GCA_947003375.1 uncultured Lachnospiraceae bacterium | reverse complement strand
ACTTCACGGTGGGGCTGCCGGAGGATAGTATGTGGGCCGGGGAAAGCCCGGGGCTTGAGGACGATTCGGGGCCGGGGCGTTGGGAAATCCTGGCGGACGGCCTGGAAGCGGACTGCCGCAGACAGGTGGAACTGCCGGAAGGACCCGTCCGGGTGGCGGCCCGCAGCGGCATGCTCCTGGGGAAGACAGGGGCGGGGGAAGGCGCTGCCTCATAGAGGCTTAAGGAGGGCCGATTTCATGGGAATGCTCAGCAATCCGGTTTTTCTGCGCTTTTTGGCGGCAGCCGTTCTACAGACGGTTATGGTCATCACGATAGTAGATTGCCTGTTGATGGGGGTTTTACGCCCGTGCTTTGCCCGGAGATGCTATCCGTCCCGGTTCCTGCCGACAGGCACGAACAGAATCGATTTCCAGTCGGCCATGGAGTGCTCCGCCTTCGCCTCCGCTTTCGTGCTGCGGCATTTCGGACAGGATGCGTCCGGTGAGGAGCTGTATCGGGAAATGCCGTGCAGGCGCAGGGACGGTTCCGTGTACCCGCGGGGCGTTAAGAAGCTATTGTCCCGGCAGGGCCTGAAAGCGGTCTACTGCACCGGGAACCTGAACGCGCTGAAAAGGGAGATTGCCAGCGGGACCCCTCCCATCGTTCTCATCCGCACATATCCCGGCAGGAAATGGCTGCACTATGTTCCTGTAGTGGGCTATGACGAGTCAGGCTTTTTCCTGGCGGACTCTCTGGCAGAGCTGTCGAACTGCAGCGGGAATGGTTACAATCGGAAAGTGGAGAACGCGGATTTCCGAAGGCTCTGGAACACTTCCATGCTGAAAATGCCGCTGTACAGACATACCTTTTTTCGGGTTTCCCATGACGCATCAGCCCCTTTCCCGAAGGGAGCGCCGTAATCAATCAGGATATAAACGTTCGTTGGAACGCAGGGAATTGTGAAAGAAATTCCTAAGAAAGGATAGGGTAAATAGTTATGAAGAGAGCAAGTGGTATTCTGCTTCCCATTGCCAGCCTGCCGTCAAAGTACGGCATCGGCTGCTTTTCAAAGGAGGCGTATGATTTCGTTGACAAGCTGAGGGAGGCGGGCCAGAGCTACTGGCAGATATTGCCCCTGTCGCCCACCAGCTACGGGGATTCTCCCTATCAGTCCTTCTCCTCCTTTGCGGGGAACCCGTATTTCATCGACCTGGAGGTCCTGATCGAGGAGGGCCTGCTGACGGAGGAGGAATGCGCGGCCTGCGATTTCGGGGACGACCCTGCCAAGGTGGACTATGGCAAGATTTACGAGGAGCGCTTCCCCCTGCTGCACCTGGCCTACGAGCGCAGCAACATCGCCCAGAATCCCGATTTCATCCGCTTCGTCCAGGAGAATGCGGATTGGCTGGAGGACTACGCCCTCTTCATGGCAGTGAAGCTCCGCTTTGACGGGGCCGCCTGGGAGGAATGGGCCGAGGACATCAAGAAGCGCTGGGACTACTCCTTGGACTACTACAGGAGGGAATGCTATTTCGACATCGAGTTCTACAAATATCTCCAGTACGAATTCCGTGTCCAGTGGGAAAAACTGAAAAAATACGCAAATAAAAACGGAATTCAGTTTATCGGGGACATCCCGATTTATGTGGCCTTCGATTCCTCGGACGCCTGGGCCCATCCGGAGATGTTCCAGTTCGATGCCGACTTCCAGCCCATCGCCGTGGCGGGCTGCCCGCCGGACGCTTTCTCCGCCACAGGACAGCTCTGGGGGAATCCCCTGTACAAATGGGATTACCACAGGCAGACGGATTTCCGCTGGTGGTGCCAGAGGCTGGATCATTGCTTCAAGCTCTATGACGTGGTGCGGATAGACCATTTCCGCGGCTTCGACGAGTATTACAGCATTCCCTTCGGGGATGAGACCGCGGAGCGGGGCCACTGGGAGAAAGGCCCGGGGATGGAGCTCTTCCACGCCCTGCGCAGGCAGCTTGGGGACAAGGAGATCATCGCGGAGGACCTGGGCTTCCTGACGGATTCCGTGGTGCAGCTTCTGAAGGACAGCGGGTATCCCGGCATGAAGGTGCTGGAGTTCGCCTTCGACCCCAGGGAGGAGACGGACTACCTGCCCCACAGCTACGACAGGAACTGCGTGGTCTACACCGGCACCCACGACAATGAGACCCTGGTGCAGTGGTACAAGGGCCTGGACCAGGAGTCCAAGGACTTCGCCGCGGAGTACATGGACAACGCCTCCACGCCGGATGAGGAGAAATACTGGGATTTCGTCCGCATGGCCATGATGAGCAGCGCCAACACCTGCATCATTCCCGTTCAGGATTACCTGGGGCTGGATGCGGAATCCAGGATCAACCACCCCTCCACCCTTGGGGGGAACTGGGAGTGGCGGATGTCCGCGGACATGATGTCCGACGGGGCAATCGAGAAAATCTACCGCCTCACCAGGATCAGCAGCAGGCTCTCCGAGGAGAAGCAGCGGGAGGAGAACGAGAAGAAGGAGCTGAAGCTGAGGAAGGAGCGGGAAGAAAAGGAAGCGCTGGAGAAGGCGGAGAAAGAGGCCCTGGAAAAGGCAAAGGAAGAGGCTTTGGAAAAGGCGCAGAAGGAGAAGAAGGCTCCGGAGAAGGCAGAAGGAGCGGCAGGGACGAAAGATAAGAAGGCCGCTGCGAAAGAGCGGGAAGAGATTTCAGGGAAGGGAACCGGCAAAGCGGAAGCGCCGAAACAGGAGAAATAGGAAGAAAGCTGTCGGGCGCATGTGGTTTAAGGCCCGGCAGTTTTGTATACTATAGGACATGAAACAGGATCGCGGGGGCAGAAAGCAGGCGGGAGGGCTTTTTGCCTGTGGGGTCCGGACAGCGGGTGCTGATTGCTCAAGGATTCATGCATTGGGGTACTAGAGCGTGTTTGAAAATTGCTTTCTGCCAGATGTGCGTCACAATTTGTGGGAGATTTGGG
>CAMQOJ010000554.1 GCA_947003375.1 uncultured Lachnospiraceae bacterium | reverse complement strand
GGATCTAGCGCCATAGAGGGAATCTGGCCGTAATTCTCACAGACGATTTCCCCGCCCTCATTTTTCCTGGCCCCGCAGAGCCCCGTCTGGCCGGGGGCAAGACTGCAATGATGCATACAAACCTGACAAGTCCTTTTTTCCGTCATCTTCTCCGTCACCTTTCCACGCTCCTCTCCCGCTCCCGCCTCTTCGGACCGGCCCGCCGCTGCTACCGCTTCTCCGCCGCCCTGTCGAACCCGTGCACCCAGTCGCAGCGCAGGTAATAGAACAGGTAAATCACGGAGCTGATCCCCCATGTCAGCGGGTAGGCCCAGTAGATATACCCGATCTCATTGGTCAGCGTTACGACTACAAATATGTAACTGATACGGATCACGCACCACACCGCCAGCATGACGCACATGGGCACGAAGGCCTTCCCCGCCCCCCTGCACACCGCCGCCACCGCGTGGGAAAAGGCCAGCAGGCAGAAGAACAGCGACACCGTCCGGGCCTGGCGCACGCCCAGTTCGATGACCCCCGGCGTCTGGTCAAAGAATCCGATCAGCTTCGGCGCGAAGACATAGCAGCAGACCCCGATGGCCTCCGCCAGGGCCATCGCCGCCAGAATGCTGAACCGTGCGCCTTTCTTCGCCCTGTCGTACTGCCTGGCTCCCAGGTTCTGGCTGATGAAGGTGGTGCTGGCCATGTTGAAGCTGGTGATGGGCAGGAACGCGAAGCCCTCGATCTTGGCATGGGTGCCGTAAGCCGCCATGGCCAGCTTGCCGAAGGAGTTGATCTGGGACTGGACGATCACGTTGGCAAAGGCGATGACGGAGTTCTGCACCCCGGAGGGCAGGCCGTTTCGGACGATTTCCCTGAGCATGTCCCCGTGGAAGCGAATCCTGCGCCACTCCACGGTGAACACGTTCCCTTTTTTCATCAGATGGATCATGCACAGAACCACACTGCCCGCCTGGGAGATCACCGTGGCCACAGCCGCGGACCACACGCCCCAGCGCAGCACCGCCAGGAACACCACATCCAGCACCACGTTCATCACCGAGGAGACAATCAGGTAATACAGAGGCCTGCGGCTGTCCCCCAGAGCGTTCATGATGCTGCGGCAGACATTGTACAGCACCAGCGCCAGGGAGCCCAGGAAATAATACCGGAAATAGGAGATGGCCTCCGGCAGCACCTCCGGATCCGTCTGCATCCACACCAGGAACGTAGGGGTGAACGCCACTCCCACCACCGTCAGCAGCGCCCCCGCCGCCAGGCCGAAGGCCAGCACCGTATGGACCGCCCGGGAGACCTGGTCCCCGTCCCCCGCCCCGAAGTACCGGGAGATCACCACGCCGGCTCCCATGGCGATTCCGGCGAAAAAGCTGATCATAAGGAAAATCAGCGTCCCCGACGAGGTCACCGCCGCCAGGGCGTTGGTGCCGAGATACCTGCCCACGATAAAGGCATCCGCCGTGTTGTATAGCTGCTGGAACACCTGGCTCAAAAAGATGGGCAGCGCGAAGCCCAGCATCAGGGAGTAGGGGTTCCCCTTGGTCATGTCTTTTGTTTGATGGATCATTGTCTTTTGTTTTTCATCTCGTTCATCTGTCATCTTTTCCGCTCTCTGTTCTTTCTGTTTGTTCGAATTTCGCACCGGACATCTTAATTATACTACAAAACCACAAAGTATTCCTTATATTTTGGATATTTGGCGAAACTTTTGGTCAATCAGTACCGCTAATCGGCATCCCTGTGAAATAATGAAAATTTTGTCGGCGGCAAAACAAATATGATATGAACCCAGTTTAGGACCCGAACCCGCATTTATACTGCGCTCCGGTTAAATTTGCAGCGCGACCCGACTGTATAGCTTCAGAAGACCAGATTTGCAGCACAACCCGACTGCAGACCGCCAGCCAAGTGCTTTCCCGGGTACGCCACTGTAAATCCTGGCGGGCTGCAGTATAGCTTCGGAAGACCAGTCAAGGCCGGGCTGAAAGCCCTGTTTCTTTCAGCCTTGACCGGAATTCCGTAAGCAACCTATCATGAGCTAAGATATCTTAAGCTAAGCCAAACCTCCCTCCGTATTCTGCCGGAACTCCCCCGGTATGTACATCACAAAATCAGGTATAATACTTCGCCTGTGCATTCCACAGTTGGCTGTACTTCCCGTCCCCGTCCGCCAGCAGCTCCTCATGGGTTCCGGTCTGCACCGCCTCTCCCGCCTCCATGACGACTATCCTGTCGCACATCCGGCAGGAGGACATCCTGTGGCTGACGAACAGCACGGTCTTCCCCTCCGCGAGCTTCCCGAAATTCTCGTATATCTCATGCTCCGCATAAGGGTCCAGCGCGGCGGTGGGCTCGTCCAGCACCATGATGCCTGCGTCCTTGTAGACGGCCCTGGCGATGGCCAGTTTCTGGGCCTCCCCGCCGGAGATGTCCACGCCCTCCTCATCGAAGTCATGGAACAGGGGCTGTGAGATTCCTTTCGGGTATCCGGCCACCAGCCCCGAAAGCCCGACCTTCTCCAGCGCCGCCAGCACGCGCTCTCCCTCATACTCTCTGGAGCCGGCCACATTCTCCGCCAGGGAGAAGGCGAACAGGGAGAAATCCTGGAACACCGCCGCCAGATATCCCATGTATTCCCCGTAATCGTAATCCCAGATATCCCGGCCGTTCAGCAGGATGCTGCCCGAGGCGGGGCGGTACAGCCTGCACAAAAGCTTGACCAGCGTGGTCTTCCCCGAGCCGTTCTCCCCCACGATGACAGTCTTCTCCCCTGCGCACAGCCGCAGGTTCACGTCCCTCAGCGCGTAAGCATCGCTGTCGGGATACCGGAAACTGACATTTTGGAAAACGATATCGCAGCCGGATCCTCCACCGCCAGGCTCCCCTGCTGGTCGCGGCGCCTCCAGGGTGTCCTGCATCTCCGATAGGCTCCGGGCTGACAGGCACTTCTGCTCTTCCGACAGATGCCAGG
>CAMQOJ010000553.1 GCA_947003375.1 uncultured Lachnospiraceae bacterium | reverse complement strand
AAACCGTATCAGAAAGTCAGCTTTAGGGTGCTGATTCAAAGTATGGTGGCGATGTACATGAACCATGTTGAGACTTCGCATCGGCATGAATCAAAACTCATTAGTGATTATAAAGATAAGCTTTTCGTGGAAGGGCAATCTTATTATCCATATTATGTGGCTGCGCTTTTGGCATCGAATCTAGAGTACATCATGAAGCAGGATCATAGCCTTAAGGATATGCAACCATACAAGATGCATCTGTTGTTCCTGATTCAGGAATTGAGCATGGGGCCGGCACCAGATATAAATGATAGGAATAAAGTAGAAGAGTACTGCAAAAAGCTGTTGAAGGTGTTGAGCAGTACAGAATATAAGAAGGCGGTTTTGCAGGCAGCCAGCAGATTTCGGCAAATAATGGCTCAATGGGTTGCAGTAAAGGGCTTAGGCTATAGATATGCTATAAAGGATAATCCAGAATTTAAGGATTTCATGTTAAAGAAGTTGCGGGGGAGCATTGTTGCGGAAGCGAATTCCGATGTATATACTGGAAGGGTCATGACCGTTACCACGGATAAACACGGCAATCTGTTTGGGTTTATTGCGCATAAGCCAGAAAACGTATATTTCAACGAACTGGATAATCCAGATATGAATATTTCTTATGAAGGGAAAAAAGTATCGTTTCGACTAACAGGAAAGGAAGGAAAAATCAGGGGAATTAATGTCAGGCTTTTGTGAGGAAGCAGAGAACTGCTGTTTTTTGTTGGCGGCGGAGGCGGCTAGCGTGGAAGAGTTCCAGACAAGGCTGTGAGAGGGACCGGGCGCGGGAGCGCCGGACGAAGAGAGGCTCAGAATCAGGAAAGGAGCGCGCAGATATGTACCGCATCATGATCATAGAGGACGACCAGCCCATGGCGGACGCCATGCGGAAACAGATTGAGGCCTGGGGGAACCAGTGCCAGTGCGTCACGGATTTCAGGAATGTCATCCCGGCCTTCACGTCATACGACCCACACCTGGTGCTGATGGACATCATGCTGCCCTTCTTCAACGGCTACCACTGGTGCACCGAAATCCGGAAGATCTCCAATGTGCCCGTGGTCTTCCTGTCCTCGGCCTCGGACAATATGAACATCGTCATGGCCATGAACATGGGCGGGGACGATTTCATCCCCAAGCCGGTGGATCCCCAGGTGATGGTCGCTAAGATACAGGCCGTGCTGCGCAGGGCCTACGACATGGCGGGGAAGATCCCGGTGCTGGAGCACAGGGGCGCGGTGCTGAACCTGAACAACAGCTCCCTCACCTATGAGGGGAACCGCATCGAGCTGACCAAGAACGAATTCCGTATCCTGCAGACCCTGCTGGAGAATAAGGGCAGGATTGTCAGCCGGGACACTTTGATGACGAAGCTGTGGCAGATGGATGCCTATGTGGAGGAGAACACTCTGACGGTGAACGTCACCAGGCTGCGGAAGAAGCTGGAGGGCGCGGGGCTCAAGGACTTCATCGCCACCAAGGTGGGAAGCGGGTATATCATAGAAAGCAAGGACAGCTTTCTATAATCAAGTATCGTAGAGTGAGGGAAAACAGATGGATGGTTTTCGACAGGGCGGCGGAGCGGATTCGGACTGGCATCAGGCAGTGGAACCGCAGAGGGTTCCGCCGGTTCGGGAGTCCTCGCAATGGAGCGGATTGCCAACGGCCAGGGGGATATGTTGATTGGCGTGCCGAGAAGCGCCCAGGGAGGTATATGATATGGAAGAGGAGAAGTGGTATGGCATACTGTGGCAGTTCCTGTGGCAGCGCCGTGGGACGGCAGCGCTCCTCGGGGCCTTCGCCGGAATCTACGCGGTGATTTTCACCCTGTACGATTTAGAGATTGAGGCGGTGCTGTACGCAGGAGGGCTGTGCGTCCTTCTGGGGACGATAGTGCTGGGCGTCTCCTTTTTTTCCTACTATAATGCCCATAAGGCGCGCATAAATTTGCTGCAGAACGTGGAAATCCTGGACGAAGAGCTTCCGAAGCCCCGGACATTGGCGGAGGCGGACTACCAGGAGATGGTCAGGAGCCTGAAAGAGGCCTATGACAGGAACCTGCGGGAGAGGCAGAGGGAGCGCAGGGAGAGCATGGACTACTACACCACCTGGGTGCACCAAATCAAGACCCCCATCTCCGTCATGCGCATGACCCTCCAGAGGGAGGACACGGATGAGAAAAGGGAGCTGCTGGCGGAGCTGTTCCGGACAGAGCAGTACGTGGAGATGGCGCTGAATTGGATGCGCCTGGGGAGCGATTCCTCCGACTTCCTGTTCCGGGAGTACGCCCTGGACCAGATCCTGCGCCAGGCCATCCACAAATACGCGCCCCAGTTGGTGCGGAACCGGATCCGGCTGACCTATGAGCCCACGGACGTCACGGTGCTCACGGACGAGAAGTGGCTGCTGTTCATCATTGAGCAGATTCTGTCCAATGCCGTCAAGTACGCCAGAAACAGCAGCCTGACCATCTCCGTCACACCGGATAAAATACTCCGGATTGCCGATACCGGAATCGGCATCGCCCCGGAGGATGTGCCCAGGATATTCGAGAAGGGCTTCACCGGGTACAATGGCAGGGCGGACAAGAAGTCCACAGGGCTGGGCCTCTACCTGTGCCGCCTCACCGCGGAGAAGCTGTCCCATAAGATTGGCGTGGAGTCCACGGTAGGAGAGGGCACAACGTTCTCCATAGACCTGCACAGGGACGCGCTCTGGGTGGAATAGCGGATACGGCTCTAATCCTGGAGGCTTTCTTTTACCCTTTTTAAGTCGCGCTCCAGCTTTTTCTTGAGCTTGTCATACTCCTTGTTAGCGAGCAGTTCCAGTTCGTCTTCGATTCGGATTTCTTCTTTTCTGAGATCGTCTTTGAATTGGATATCAGTTGGCATGGGCATCCCTCACTTTCTGATGATGGCATCTTTTTTCATTCTTAATGCCATTATAACAAAAGAGGGATAAAGTGTAAAGCG
>CAMQOJ010000552.1 GCA_947003375.1 uncultured Lachnospiraceae bacterium | reverse complement strand
CTGATTTCACTTCCAGTTTGCACCATTTTTCAGTCTTTACTACCAAAAACAGGTTATATAACGGATAGCAAACAAAATAATATGGACATATGAAAATCAAAGTAAAAAACAATTGCGTATTTCAGACCTTTTCAGTATACTGGAAGAAAAGACAAGAAAGGATACAGCCTATGGAAAAGAATTCAAAGAAGAACCGGCCCAACATCCTGCTCATCATGACCGACCAGATGCGCGGCGACTGTCTGGGAATCGCAGGCCATCCCGATGTAAAGACGCCTTACCTGGACCACCTGGCATCCCTGGGGACACGTTACAGCAATGCCTACACCGCCTGCCCAAGCTGCATCCCGGCCCGCTGCGCCCTGCACACAGGACTTTCCCAGGAACATCACGGCCGAGTAGGCTATATGGACAGAGTCCCCTGGGAATATCCCGTCACCATGGCCGGAGAGCTGTCAAAGGCCGGATATTACACCCAATGCGTGGGAAAGATGCATGTCCATCCCCTGCGGAACCTCATGGGCTTCCACAACATAGAGCTCCACGACGGCTACCTCCATGCCTATCGGAATGCCAACGTGCCCTACGCGGAAAACCAGCGGATCGCCGACGATTATTTCTACTGGATGAAGACCCAGATCGGCATCGACAGGGATGTGACGGACGAAGGGCTGGAATGCAATTCCTTCACCGCCAGGCCCTGGATGTATGAGGAAAGGCTCCACCCCACCAACTGGGTCACGGACAGATCCATCGATTTTCTCCGCCGCAGAGACCGCTCCCGTCCCTTTTTCCTGATGGCATCCTATCTCAGGCCCCATCCGCCTTTTGACGCGCCCCAGTGCTTCTTCGACCTCTACTGCGGCCGGGACCTGACGCCTCCTGCCATAGGCGACTGGGCGGATGAAGAACGTCTGAGACGACTGGGCAGGCGCACCGATGCCGATACGGGATCCGTGGATCCGGAGCTCATGCGCCAGGCACAGATCGGGTATTATGCCTGCATCACCCATCTGGACAATCAGATAGGAAAACTGGTAGACGCATTGAAGGACGACGGTTCTTATCAAAATACCGTTATTTTATTTGTGTCAGACCACGGAGAACTTCTGGGAGACCACTATACCTTCCGAAAGACCCGCCCCTATCAGGGAAGCATCCACATTCCCCTGATCGTCGCCAACGCACCGGGCATGGTACCCGGAACGGTATGCACCAGGCTGGCGGAGCTTCGGGACATCCTGCCCACTTTGGTGGAACTGGCCGGAGGGAAACAGCCGGAGGGAATCGACGGCCTCTCCCTTCTTAAGGAGAACCATCGGGAATACCTCCACGGGGAGCACAGCGGCGGCGACATCGGAAACCAATATATCGTCACCGGGCAGGACAAGTACTGCTGGTTCATGGAATCCGGAAGGGAACAGTATTTCCGGCTGGATTCGGATCCGAAGGAGCTGCACGACGCGATTGCGGATTCTGACTGCCAGCAGCGGATTTCCTACCTGCGCGGGCTCCTCATCAAAGAGCTGGCAGGAAGGGAAGAAGGGTACACGGACGGAACCCGGCTGATTCCCGGAAGGAGACAGAAAAGCTGCCTGAGCTTCCTGCCTGCCGTTGACAGCATCAGAGGCTAAGGCTTCTCCCCCTCCCGCATCCTGTCCACAAGTTCTCTTAAGGATTTTGCGATGATGGCCAGCTCCTGCCTGGCCTGGACGGGGTTCCTGTCTATGTACCCGCTGCTGCTCTCGATTCTGCCGATAATCTTCTCCAAATCCATCAAAGAGGCGTCGCGCCTGCTCCTGGCGCGGTCCCTCTGATGGCGGCAGACAGTCTCCAGCCTGGAAATCCGCCTCCCTATCACATCCCTCTCGCCGCACAGCTGCCGTATCTGCTCCTCATGGAGGGCTTTCTGCTCCTTTATCCTCCCTATCTCTTCTTTATATAATACCTCCACCCTCCTGGGGGAGAATACCTTCCTGTCCTCAGGCTCCGAGTCCTGTATGGCCTTCAGATACAGCTCCGCCTCCTTCACGCGTTCCTCATACTTTTCTATCCGCGCCTGAAGCTCTGCGGCCTCCTCCCGGAATTCCTTCAGCATCTCCTGCAGGGCCTGGTAATCTTCCTTCTTCATGACGTACCCCGCCTCTCCTGCTTTCCCTCTGTCCCCCGGATAGGCTCCTTGGAGGGCAGTCCGGCCTTCCTGGGATATTTTGCCGGCGTCTTCTGCACCTTTTCCACCACAACCAGGTTCCGGCGGATATCCGAATCCGGCAGGGTGAATTCCACGCTCTCCCTCAACCTGCCCCCCAGCACGGCCATGGCCCTCTGGGCATCGGCCACTTCCCCTGCGCCCTTTTCGGATTTGTAGGCAATGAATAATCCCCCCTTTTTCACAAAAGGAAGACAGTACTCCGACAAGGTGGAGAGGTTCGCCACCGCCCGGGACACACAGAAATCGAAGCCTTCCCTCCCTCTGCCGGGCGCAGCGTAATCCTCCGCTCTGCCATGTACTGCCTCCACATCGTCGAGCCTAAGCTCCTCTATGGCCGCGTTCAGGAACTGAATCCTCTTGTTCAAGGAATCCAGCAGCGTGACCTTCAGGCCGGGGAAGGCGATTTTCAGGGCCAGCCCCGGAAACCCCGCTCCTGTCCCCACATCGATCAGGGCATCTCCCCTTCCCGGCCTGCACACCTTCACCAGGGACAGGCTGTCCACGAAATGCTTCTTCAATACCTCCTGATATCCTGTAATGGCCGTCAGGTTCATCCTGCTGTTCCAGTCCAGCAGCAGCTCATAATACCGGAGGAACTGCCCCGTCTGTTCCCCGGAAAGAGCGATGCCAAACGCCTCAAGATCTCTCTGAAATACCTCCAAATCATACTGAGCCATCCAATCACCTCGCCAATCCAAAACCCCACTTGTCTTTATCCATCTATTATAGGGGAAGAAAACGGATTAGGCAATATAGAAAATTTTTCTGTTTACGTAAATAGAGTGG
>CAMQOJ010000551.1 GCA_947003375.1 uncultured Lachnospiraceae bacterium | reverse complement strand
CCCCCCGGAAATGGCAAGTGCTTCGGTTGCTTTTTTCCGCCGATTTGTTTATAATCCTGTCTTTAACAGCCGCGTGGACAATGAATCGCTGTAACACCAGTGTTTATGCGGGCTACAGCGATTTAAGCTTTAGAAATGAAACATAGCAATTTATTCCCTGCCTTTACTTCTTTTTTGGATTCCTCTCATCTTTTGTCTGGTAATGAACTGATAGTCAGTGCGGATCCCACAGGCCTCATGCAGGGCATCCGCCTTGATATCAGCCGCCTTGAGAGGGAGGGACAACAGATGCTCATGCAGTGCCATCGTCATGAAGAGGTCTGTCAGTCCGGGGTTGCACTTGTTCACCACGAAATACACGTTGCTGTCATGCTCTCTTTCATCCAGGTTCGCATATACCGGGACGTTCGCGCCCAGTCCTTGTTGCGGCGGGAAATGCACCCGTCCCAATCCATATGCCTTGCCGTCACCGCCAGCCCATACAGCGTCCACGGGTAGATAGGGGCGGGAAAATTATCTCGCCCCTCTGTCCCTGCTCTTTGAAGTCTGTTTCGTTTGTCAGTTCCGCTTTGTTCCAATATTCGGCATTAGCTGTTTTAGAAACTGCAAAGTTGCAGTCAATCCTACTTTACAGTTGCCCTTTCTTCGTCAGCTTCGCAAGTCCTTTCAGGCTGTCACGCTCAATCTCCAAATTGTTGCGTTCCCTCTCTGCATCAGAGATAATCCCGTTTTGGCGGTTTATGGAGAAGATTGCCAATCTACCCGGCAGCCACAGAAAGGTACAGGACAGGCGAGACGCAGAGCAGCGATTCCAGTTCCAGGTTCTCTTCATAGAGCTTCGGAATCACGGGACAGGGTTCCGGCCCCTGGGCAAAGGCGGCGAGGCTGTCCCAGGAGATGCTTATGGGACGGCCGGGGACGATAGATTCCGTAAGCTTCCCGCCCGGCAGACGGAGCGTCATCAGGTATTGTTTCCCGGGATCCACAGGGCATCCGGCCTTTTTCCCATCCTGGATTTCGAAGACGGTTCTCCGCTCCCCGGGAAGGGTACGGGCTGTCAGCAGAGGGCCTTTGGAGACCCAGGTCTGGCCTGAGCGAATCGCCTCTGTCAGCGCTTCGGAGACAGGAATGCCCATGTCCTGGATGAAGGTGGCATACCGGCCTTCGAAAGGCGCTCTATTGTGGAGATCCATGCCGGAGGTGGCGGCGATGGAGACGCCTTCCAGGACAAGGCTTTCCCAGAGCGCCAGGGCCGGCAGATTGACGGCGCGGAGCGGCTCCGGATTGTTGAAGATCTCTATGAAATCCACTGCGCTGTAGTCCGTCATATGCATCTCAAAACGGCATCCCGTGGCAAAGGGATAGCCGAAAGAGAAAGGATGGGCAATGCCCGCCAGAGCGCCCGTTCCGCGAATCTGCCTGAAGATCAGCTCCGGATTCCCGGAATCGATGGAGTCCCAGGGCACATATTCCGACAGGTTCAGGCACAGGATATGGCCGTAGTAAGTGGTATATTCCATGCCGTAGATACACTGGACGGGGGCTGGGCAGTCCTTCAGCAGGGCCGCCATTTTCCTGTGTCCGGAGATGGTATTGTGGTCGGTGAGCGCGAATCCATCCACTTTGTTCTCCGCCATGTAATCCAGCAGTTCCGCACAGGTGATGGAAGCGTCGGACTCTGTGGTGTGGTTGTGAAGCTCCAGTCTTAAGAACGTCATGACAGTTCTCCTCCTTTGTCCGTTTCCTCTTTTTCACCCGCTTTCTTTCCGGTCACTGTCACGGTGTACGGGGTATCGTCCATGAGAATCTGAAATGCCAGAACCGTCACCTTCAGCACGCCTTTCATGGGCATCTCGGGCATCAGGCAGCCTTCGGAAAGGGCATCCGTGCCGAAATGCATGTGGCGGCAGGTCAGTTGTTTGTGGATACAGCCGATGAAACAGTCGTTGAGCATGGCGGATATATGGATTTCCGTCTTTGTCTCTTTGAAAAAAAGTCCAGCCAGTTCTTCCCTGCCCAGGCCTTCATAGTCCCTGGTGTCATAGTGGCTGCGGCAGTAATCCATCAGCTCCTCCACCGGCACCTGGTCCGGGGAATCGTAGTGCTGTTTTTCAAAAGTAAGGCAGATGTCCAGTTCTTCCAGGGCATAGGGCAGGCAGAAGGTATAGGTAATCTGCCCGATGAATTCCCTGCTCAGCAGTCCTTTGGCCTGATATAGTTGCTGCATTGTCCTTTCCTCCTCTCATCCTTGCCGGGGGCTCTCTGATGATTTATGTACTATGATAGATGAAAAAGGCCATCCTGTAAATGGTGAAAAAGATACACGGCAGTAAAAAAATTTCAGACGTGTGACAGCCGCTATCATGGCCACCGCGCAAGAGCCGATGTACTTATAAAAATATATAATTTTGCGGCATTCGTCAGGTCGCGGAAACCGGCAAGCCATCGCGCATGGCAAATCATGGAATATGGCAAGTCATGGAAAACGACAAATCATGGAACTGGTGAGCCACAGGAACCAGTGAGTCATGGAACACAGCAAGTCATAGATCCTGGCAAGTCATGGGACGCGGCTTTATGCTGGTGCACGCATAGAATCTGACCCATTGCAAACGGAACGCATATTTTATGCAGCCCAGAACTTCAAGGCGAAGAAGCATGGGGCGCTATGTCCTGAAAAACGAGGAGGGAATCAAAATGCGATTTGTACATATAACGAAACTGGAGGAAGCGATTCCAGCGCTGCGCTGTGGCGGCGGGCACGGAGACAGGGAGGCGCTGCGAAACCAGATTAACCGGCTGGGATATGCCCTGAAAGAGGACTTCCAGTTTGACGTGGACGCATTCGCCGATGCTGTTTTTTCTACCGTTGTGAAGTTGTTGGAAAAACGATGAAATTGGGGCATGGGTAGTTTAAAATAGTTTGTGTCTTAGGTAAAAAATGGCTCCTTTTTGGTAAGAATCAAGATATGGAGCAAGCACCTCCTGTCTGTACCTCCATTCTATCATC
>CAMQOJ010000550.1 GCA_947003375.1 uncultured Lachnospiraceae bacterium | reverse complement strand
GAGCGAATCTATACAGTGGCCACGCTGGTTCCCGGGGTCTGTTATCTGGCGGTGTTTCTGATTATCTGGCTGGCCTATCCCCTGACGAAAAGGGAGGTGGAGCAGAATACGGAGACCCTGCGCCGGAAGCGGGAGGAGGTCTAGCGGCCCGGGGAGGCTTCGATTGGAGAAAAAGAGCGGAATTTGCAGATATTTGTCGGTTGGGTGGATTTGGCATTGACAATATATGCCATATCGGGTACGATGAATAGAACCAGAACGGATCCGGGACAGCTTACGATCCGATGTCGCGGAAAGCGGCGCAAGGAGGCATATGAAGCTCAATACATCAAAGATAACCGTCCCTGGCCTGTGGGATGCCATCCAGGCACACGAGGGACAACGATTTCTTACCAAGAAAGGCCTTCCTTTTACCTACACCATCAAGGGAGGGGAGCTGTTCACCGATAGGCGTGAGCGCTCCATCACCAGGAGCACCTTCGAGAAGGCTTACGAGAAGCTGATTCAGGATCAGGTGGGCGAGGGCGCACCGAAGAGGATCGTAGGGCCCAAGACCCTGAACCTGTACGGCGCTCCCTACATCTGGGCCGTAT
Source organism: uncultured Lachnospiraceae bacterium (assembly GCA_947003375.1). Taxonomy (GTDB): domain Bacteria; phylum Bacillota; class Clostridia; order Lachnospirales; family Lachnospiraceae; genus Acetatifactor. Next base: position 2,438 of record CAMQOJ010000550.1, on the reverse strand, counting down.
TCATCGGCATAGGGCTGATTGAGGAGGCCGTGTATGTCCAGGAGGAGATAGACCTGGGAGATTGATTCCAGGGGTTCAGCTGAACGTGCAGGGCATGACGGTATTCTGCCATGCCCCGTTTCGGGCCCGCATGGGATTTCCCTTAGCCCCGCACACAGGCGATGATTGCCCGAATCGGCTCCCCCTCCGGGGAGAGGATGCGGTATGCCCCGGCGGCCTCCGGCACGATGCAGGTCTCGGCATAGTGCAGCGCGAAGGGAGGGAAGTCCTCCTGCTGGCTGACCAGGAAAGCCCTTGGGCCCTCCACCAGATTGATGACATGGACGCTGCCGTTTCGGCGGATCGGCAGCTCTTTTTTCGTGCTGACGCGGTAGGTGTCCAGGAATTCCCGCAGATGCAGCCCGGTGCGCTCCACAGTCCCGTTTTCATCTTCATGTATTATCGTAATTGCGTTTACCAGATTCTCTCTTACCCACTCGGTATCCCTCTCCCACTGAATGTTCGCCATCCCGTGCTCCAGGTGGATGGGCCGGGGCCTGCCGTCCAGGTCCAGCCGCCCCCAGTCCCAGAGCTTGAAGGTGAAGATATAGGGGGTGGCGCTGATTTCCAGCACCATGGTATCCGCGCCGGAGCAGTGCACCGTTCCGGCGGGAATCAGCACATGGTCGTGCTTCTTCACGGGGATGCGGTTGACATAGCTTTCCGCGGGGAAGGCCGCGCCGCCGCTCTGGGCTTCCTCCAGGGCCCGGCACATCTCCTCCGGGTCGGTGCCTGTCCGAATCCCCAGATAGACGCAGGGATCCTCGCCCTGGGCGTCCAGCAGGTAGTAGCTCTCGTCCTGGGTGTAGTGCATGTTGAAATGCTGTTGGATATATTCCGTCAGGGGATGCACCTGGAGGGACAGGTTCTGGCCGTTCATGGTGTCCAGCATGTCGAAGCGGATGGGGAATTCCCGGCCGAAGCGGGCGTGTACCCTGTCCCCCAGCAGCTCCTTCGGATGGGAATGGACCAGGTTCAGCGCGGGGGTCTGGATGAGTTGCCCACCGAAATCCAGAAGGAGGCTGTTCTCCTCCGGCACGCCGTCGAAGCTCCAGGCGTAGTTGCTGCCGTTCTCCGGCAGGCCGAAGCGGGCCGCCATCCAGTCCCCGCCCCATACGCCGGGGTCGAAGTAGGGCACCATGCGGAAGGGGCGGGCCGCGGCCTGTGCGAGGGCTGCCCGGTAAGCCTCCCCCGAGACCATGGCGGGGGCGCCCTCAGCGGTCATGTCCAGATAGAAGTCCATCCGGGGAAGGAGGCCGTCCTTCACCCGGTCTGCCCAGCGCCATTCGGCGAAATAGCCTCTTTTGTATTTCTCGTTCCGGGGGAGGGAGGTCCTGGCAGTCCGCCAGTTGGATAGCCCCCGGCGGTAGCGGAGCTGGATCTCCCAGCGGGTGATGTCCGCCAGGAACAGGATGTCTCCCCGGCAGACCAGGGACGCGCCCACGCCGTATACCAGCACGATGCCGGAATCCACGGCATCTATCTGGCGGCGGGCGGCGTCCAGGTTCTCCGGCGGGAAGAATTCCTCCAGCCGCCTGGTGGTCATGACGGCGAAGACCGGGTCGTCGGTCAGGTCGCGCCGGATCTGGGCATCGATGGCCTCCGGGGCCAGGGCCAGGTCATCGCTGTGGATGGTGGCTGTGGGCTCCAGAGGGGAGAAGAGGGCCCGCAGTTCTTCCTGGTCCATGCCGGGATAGGCCTCTGCGATGATTACAATCCTGTCGTTATTTTCTGTCGGATGGATCAGAGAGGAGAGGCGCGCCTGGATGGCGTCTCTGCCTGGGACTACAGCGCCGTCATGGCCGGTGACGGGGATGGTGGGGAACTGTCTGTAAGGGTGGGACGGGCGTTCATATGTCATGGGATACCTCCGTGTGGATGTGGATGCCGGCAGTGGCGGCTTTGTGCGTGGAATCCGGCGCCGCCCGGTAAGGTTCTCTGTTCCGGAGGCTGTGGGGCTTTGGCTCCGGAACCGGGACGGAACGGGTTTGGCGGACAGCGCTTTCCGCCGCCCGGGCGTCTTTATTCCCGCGAGCAATGAGTCAAGCGGCCGTGCCTGCATGCACAGTTGACGAATGCCGCGAGGGTCAAATACCAAAGTGTCCGAAGGACACTTTCTGCTCTGCAGCGTTGCAAGATTGATACCCCGTTGCTTGCAGCGGGGTATTTGATTTCCGGCCGGACTTTGTCCGGATTTCGAGCCGGATTCGGATTGCGGCGCGCCTCTGCCCGGAATGCTTTTCTGTTCTGTCAATACAATACAGGAACATCTGAAATATGTCAATACAAAATATAAAATTTGGAAATATGTATTTACAAATCCGTGCCGCAATGTTATACTGGCCTCAGTGTTCAGTGTTCAGTGTTCAGTGTTCAGTGTTCAGTGTTCAGTGTTCAGT
>CAMQOJ010000549.1 GCA_947003375.1 uncultured Lachnospiraceae bacterium | reverse complement strand
TATCGGAGTGGCGGGATTCGAACTCGCGACCTCCGCCTCCCTAAGACGGCGCTCTAACCAAGCTGAGCCACACCCCGTAACCATTTAATATTATAATCCGTACTGAAAAAAATTGCAACCATTTTTTTGCAAATTTTGCAAATTAGTAGGAATAGACAAGCGGGTCTATTATTTCTTGCGTTTTGTGCACATATCTTCCAAAAAATGCGGAGCCCCAACCCCTCGAAGCTCCGCATCCCACCTCCTAAGGCACCTCTTACGGCCTGTCCTTCTCCTCCAGCAGCCTGACCAGGAACTCCCACACCCGGCCCGTGGAAGAGATGCTCAGGGTCTCCTCCGTGGTATGGATGTCCTTCATGTCAGGCCCCATGGACACACAGTCCAGATCCGCTATCTTGCTGCCCAGGATACCGCATTCCAGGCCCGCGTGGATGGCCTCCACTTTGGGCGCTTTTCCGTACATTTTTTCATAGAGCGCCGTCATCTTCTCCCGCAGAGGCGAGTCCTTGCGGTACTTCCAGCCCGGATAGTCGCCACTGACCAAAAAGCTTCCCCCTGCCAGGCCGATGACCGCGCAGAGCCTGTCGATCAGGGCCTGCTTTGCGCTCTCCACGCTGCTGCGCACGGAGAAATCCGCCAGGAGGCAGCCGTCCTCATAGCTCAGGATGCCAAGGTTCAGGGAGGTCTCCACCAGTCCGTGCATGTCCGCGCTCATGGCCTGCACGCCGTTCGGCAGGGCGATCAGCCAGGCCGCCGCTTTTGCCGTATCCTCCGCCGTGGTGCACAGCCAGCTTCCGGGCCTGCCCTCTCCCGCTGCCAGGAATGCCCCGGAATCCTTGGCGGAAAGCTCCGCCTGAATCTCTCCCTCCACTGTCTTCACCATGTCCAGGATTGCCTCTTTGTCCCGCTCCTCCACCACCAGTACGGCTTTCGTCTCCCTGGGGATGGCATTGTCCGCCAGGCCGCCCTGCAGCCGTGAAATGCCGATATCGAACGTTTCCGCCAGCCGATACAGGAGGCGCCCCATGAGGCAGTTGGAATTGCCCCTCTCCTTGTGTATCTCCCCGCCGGAATGGCCTCCCAGGAGGCCTCCTACGGTCACCTCCACGGCCACGCCCTGGCGCCGGGCCTCCGAAAGCGGCAACTTCCCCTTGACCCTGGCTCCTCCTGCGCAGCTGGTCAGGAAGATTCCCTCGTCCTCCGAGTCCAGGTTCACCATGCGGTTCCCGGTGAGCATAGACAGGTCGATGCCCCTGGCCCCGTCCATGCCAACCTCCTCGTCCACGGTGACGATGACCTCCAGGCGGGGGTGCTTTATGGTATCGGAATCCAACAGCGCCAGGGCATAGGCCACCGCGATGCCGTCGTCCCCGCCCAGGCTGGTGCCCTGGGCGTAGATTTCATCCCCCCGGACGGCAATCCGCAGGCCTTCCTTTGCCATGTCGATGTCGCAGTCCGGCTTCTTTACGGCCACCATGTCCATATGGCCCTGCAGGATGACGATAGGTTCGTCTTCATATCCAGGCACGGCTTCCTTGACGATGATGATGTTCTTCAGCTCGTCCTGGATGCAGAAAAGTCCTCTGTCCCTGGCAAACTTCACCAGATAGTCGCTGATCTGCCCTACGTTGCCCGACCCGTGGGGGATTTTCGTGATCTCCTCGAAAAAGTGAAATACGTTCTGTGGCTCCAGATTTGATAAGACTCCCATATTTGACCTCCTGTTCCAATCTCCGCAGACGCACTGTCCCTCCTGCGGAAATCCTTCCTTTCCCAAAAATTCTCCTCTATGTCTGTTCCGGATATCTCAGGTAATAATAGTCATCACCTTCCATGGCCTGCGTCCTCACAAAGCCATGTCTTTCATAAAAGGCCGCTGCTTGGCGGTTGTCCCTATGGCAGCCAAGGGCAATCGGGCGGATGCCGAATTCCTGATAGCATTCCCTGATTACCTTTTCCAGCACATAAGAGCCTATCCCCCCATTCCGGTAGCGCCTGTCGATTACAAAGCCCATGAGCCGGTAGAAGGGGGTTCCTTTCATTTCAGCGGGATCCGTCTCCCATTCCAACGCCTCCCCTAATAAGATAAGCCCGATGTAGGACTCTTTATACTTTATCGCATAAGTATGTCCGATGCAGTGATGGTCGATTCCGTATTGTGTGACTTCCGCAATGATTTCCACCGAGTCCACAAAGGCTTCACTGACATCTTCCCGGTGGATTCTTTTCAGTTCTTCCGTGTTCGCTTCGTTCAACAATTCGATATGGATATCCCGCCAATCCGCGTTCTCCATCTTCCACAAACTCCCTGCTTAGTTTATCAGAGCAGCCCTCCGTAAAGGCAGCCTCGTTCCATCTCCTACTATACACCATGGGCACTGTTCTTTTCAACATCAAATTGTAACGATTTCAAATCAAAGCCCCCGCTACAGAGCAGCGGGGGCTTTGACCCTCACGGCAGTCGCCAAATGTCTGCAAGCAGCCACTTGGCTCGTTGCTCGCGGGAATAAAGGCATACCTGACAATAGAGCCGCCTCTCGACTCATTCCTGTACGTGGCCGGCTTCATCCAGATGTCCGATTTTGAAAGCGGATACTTCATAAGCAGTGCGCCTTTCTATCAATCCATTACTGGTGACTTTAGAATAGTCTCGGCTTTGAATACGCCCCTCTAGCCATATGTAATCGCCTACTGATAAATCAGATGCGTATATTGCATATTTACCCCAACTTATACACGGAAGGTAATCACTGCCTCCGGCGGGGCGATTCACAGCAACCAATATATCGGTAATTTTTAATCCACTCAACGTAGTCCGATATACGGTATCTTTACAGACATGTCCCTTCAGATAAATTCGATTTCCTACTAGCTCATGGACTCTTTCAGTCATAAAATGCACTTCCTGTGCAAATATCGGCAGCATCACCCGCCGTCTGTTCTGCCTATATTGGTTATGCGATTGAAATTGCCCCTTAATGCAGGCATACCTATCTCCTGCACGTAAGAGCGAATTACGTTGCCCTGAAGAAA
>CAMQOJ010000548.1 GCA_947003375.1 uncultured Lachnospiraceae bacterium | reverse complement strand
GAGCAATACAAGGAGGAAAGCCATGAAGAACCGCCTGGAGGAAATCCGCAAAGACCGCGGGATCAGGCAGGAGGACCTTGCCGCCGTGCTGGAGGTCTCGAGGCAGACCATCGGCTCGCTGGAGAACGGACGGTACAATCCGTCCATCCTGCTGGCGTTCAAAATAGCGCGGTATTTCGGAATGGCCATTGAGGACATCTTCATCTATGAGGAAGAACCGTCATGAGAAGGAACAGTCGAGGAGGTAAACCGTGAGGAGTAAGACCAAATGGGCCCTGGCTATGGGAATCTGCGGAATATTGATTTTGCTGACCGCTTTTGCGCTGAAGGGCATTCTGCCGAACAAGGCAGGCGGAATCCTGTTCGGCCTGGGAAGCATGCTGGCCGCCCTGGGCTGCGTGAGATTCCTGCTTGGACGGTTCGAGGAGCGCAATCCCGGACAGGCCAGGATGAACGAAATCGAGGCAAAGGATGAGCGCAACGAGGCCATCCGCTGCCGGGCACAGGCAGGAGCCGGAACCGCCCTGCAATGGGCCGTCATGGGAATCGCCTGGATTTCCATTCTGACAGACGGGCCCCTGTGGGTCACCCTGGCTATGGTGGGGGCATTCGGCGCAAAGGCGCTGCTGGAATTCGCCCTGGCGGAATACTATCGCCGCAGGATGTGACTGCGGACAAAAAGGAGAAGCTTATCTATGAAATTCATCATTGAACATCTGTCCAAACACTATGAGAAAAAGGAAGTCCTGCGGGACATCGACTTCACCTTCGAGGAGGGGAAAATCTACGGCCTGCTGGGCCGCAACGGCGCGGGCAAGACCACGCTGTTCAACTGCATCAACCGGGACGTGAAGGCGGACGGCGGCGAATTCTTCCTGGAGACGGACACGGGGCGGCGGAGCCTGACGGCAGAAGATGTGGGCTATGTGCTCTCCACGCCTACGGTGCCGGAATTCCTCACAGGCAGGGAATTCTTAAAGTTTTTCATAGACATCAACGAGAAGACCATCGGGCGGCCCAGGCCCCTGGACGAGTATTTTACATTCATGGGCATCGCCCCGGAGGACAGGGATAAGCTGCTGAAGGACTACTCCCACGGCATGAAAAACAAGATGCAGATGCTGGTGAACATCATCGCCAGGCCCAACCTTCTGCTGCTGGACGAACCGCTGACCTCCCTGGACGTGGTGGTGGCGGAGGAGATGAAAGAAGTCCTGCGCTCCTTAAAGCAGGACCGCATCACAATCTTCTCCACCCATCTCCTGGACCTGGCCCTGGATTTGTGTGATGAGATCATCCTGCTGAACCACGGGGAGCTGGAGGTGGTGGAGAAGAGCCACCTGGACGGCCAGGAATTCCGGGAGAAGATCATCGCGGCCCTGCGGGAGCAGCCATAGGAGGTATTCGCTTGAAAAAAACATTTATCTTATCCTTTTCCCTGAAAAATACATACCGGGTGAACGGTATCCTGTACTCCCTGAAACAGATTCCCCTGGTGAAGAGGCTCCTGCCGGAGGCCCTGTACGGGGTGTGGGGGCTTAAGATATTCGCCAATATACTCTCGGCGATTTGGGAGGTGGCCTCCGTGTTCCTGGGGAAGGGCCTGTACCTGCTTTTGATGGTCTTTCTGCCTGGCCTGCTGTACGACGGGCTCCCCGGAGAGGGCGTGTTCCTCCATATCCTCCTGTTCCTGACGGTCATCGGCTGCTATGCCAACACCGCGCTGTTCAACCCCTCCAAAGACAAATACTATGCCATCCTCCTGATGCGGATGGACGCCAGGGAATACACGCTGGTGAACTACGGATGTTCGATATTAAAGACAGTCATAGGCTTTCTGCCGTTCGCCCTGCTGTTCGGGCTCCTGAGCGGCGTCCCGGCGTGGCTCTGTGCGCTGCTGCCGTTCTCCATCGCGGGCTGCAAGCTGTCCTATGTGGCGTATATGCTGCGGGACTATAAGCTCCGAGGGAATGTATATAATGAAAGCAGGCTTGATAAATTTCAGTGGCTGGGGATAGCCCTGCTGTTGGGGCTGGCCTACGGACTGCCTGCCTTTGGCCTGGTGCTGCCTTTGGCCGTTCCCGCCGCGCTGTCCCTGCTCTCTATCCTCATAGGAGCGGCCTGCATCCCGGGAATCTACAGGTTCCAGGGGTATAGGGAGGTGTGCAGGGGACTTCTGGCGGACGCCATGTTCCAGATGGACGCCCCGGCGCGGAATGCCCAGACCATAAAGGCGGCGAACGAGAAGAAGATATCCGCGGACGTGTCCGTCACCAGCAGGAAAAGCGGCTTCGAATACCTCAATGAGCTCTTCATCCTGCGGCACCGGAAAATCCTGTGGAAGTCGGCGGAAAGGATTTCCTATGTATGCGCGGCCCTTGTCTGCGGCGCGCTGCTTGCCCTGTTCCTGAAGCCGCAGTTGCGTCCCATAGCCAACAAGCTGGTCATGACCTGGCTGCCCTATTTCGCGTTCATCTTATATGCCATCAACCGGGGGACGGGCTTTACCCAGGCCCTGTTCATGAACTGCGACCACAGCCTGCTGACGTATTCCGTATATAAGAGGCCGGGCTTCGTGCTGAAGCTGTTCCGGATACGGCTGCGGGAGATTATGAAGATTAACGCTGTCCCGGCGCTCATCATCGGTGCGGGGCTGGCGCTGATTCTCTTTGCCTCCGGCGGCACGGATCAGCCAGTGAACTACATCGTGCTGGTGGTCTCCACGGTGTGCATGAGCCTGTTCTTTTCCGTTCATTATCTTACGATTTATTATCTGCTCCAGCCCTACACGGTGGGGACCCAGCTGAAGGGCGGAACCTACAAGCTGGTCTCCATAGCCACCTATATGGTCTGCTATTTCCTGATGCAGCTAAGGATGCCCACGCTGCTGTTCGGGGGCATGACGATCGTGTTCTGCGTGCTGTACGGCATCATCGCCTGCGTATTGGTGTATAAGCTGGCGCCGAAGACCTTCCGGCTGCGGGCGGGGTGAGCGTGGGCGGATGGAAATAGAGAAAGAATTGGGCGCTTTAGCGG
>CAMQOJ010000547.1 GCA_947003375.1 uncultured Lachnospiraceae bacterium | reverse complement strand
TCAGCATGGCCACATCCGTGTCCAGCACGGTCACGGACTCGCAAATGGCGTTCAGGATGCTGTTCAGCGCCACGCCGCCTAAAATGACCGTAGTCTTGGAAGCATTGGTGCGGCGGGAGAACAGAAAGATGCACAGGACGGTGATCAGGCTGCCGCCGAAAGCCGCGCAGGACACCCCCAGGCCGGACAGAGTTCCGGCGGCGCAGGCAAGCGTCACCCCCAGCCCAGCCCCGGCGTTGACCCCGATGATGCCGGGGGAAGCCAGCCTGTTGGCCAGCACATTCTGCAGCACCGCCCCGGACACCGCCAGCGCCGCCCCGGCCGCCAGCGAAGCAAGGGTGCGCGGAAGCCTGGCGTACAGCAGAATGCTGCAGCTCACGCTGTCCCCGTCCCCCTGCAGGAGCTGTAACAACTGTATCGGCGAAAAATGGATATTCCCCAGGCTCAGGCTCGTCACTCCAATCAAAAGGCAGACGGCTATGCCGCCCCCGAGCAGCAGCCGGTTATGCTTCTTACTGTCCATACAGGGATTCCCTCCGTCCTGTCTTGATGTCTCGTCTCTCCGGGTCTCATTCCCCGCAGCTCTGCCGGGAGGCGTTTCACTCTAAATCCGCTAAGCCGTCATAAAGCTCGTTGAAGGATTTCGGGCAACGGCATCTTCCAAAAGACATTTCCCTATCCTCTCCAAATTCAAGGAGAAAACATTTTGTCAATTCCTCCACCGTCTGTTCAAGAGCCGTAAAGAATTGCCGGTACGCAACTTTGACGATAATCAATATTAATTGTAATCCAATTCACTCACTAAAGTACGGTTTACCGGACATCAGCCGGCCAATCCGTTTACCTTTATGCTGTAGGCAGGTTCCGGCATAGCCGTAATGAATACTTCTATGCTGTGGCAGGCAAAAAAGTCCGGTTCCGTGGGTCTTTCCGTCCTCTCCGACCAGTTCGGAATTTTCCATCCAGTTTCCCCGTAAAATGATTTCCCTGAAAAATGGGAGAGGCTTTCCATATCCGTTTCAATCGTCAGAGCCGGGGTACAAAAGTCTCTCCAGCTCTTCATAGGCCTCCGCCCACCGGGCATTGGGCTTCAGGTTGTACAGATGCTTGTCCAGGATGTGCACCTGTCCGCTCTTCACGGCATCCAGCTCGTTCCAGAGGGGATTCTCCCGGAACATGTTCTCGATGTTCTCCTGGGTGCCCTGGATATCGTCGCCGGACTGGACGATCAGTATCAGATCCGGATTCATCAGCATGATGCTCTCCAGGCTTAAGTTCTCCAGCAGGCTGTCGTCGGTGTCCGCGATATTGGTGCAGCCGAAGCTCTCCAGCATCTCGCCCAGCACGTTGCCGCGGTTGCCTTTTGCCCGTATGCTGGTGGCGGAAGCGCGCATGGACAGTACGGCGGGGGCGCTCTTTCCGGCATTTCCATCCAGTATATCGTTTATTTCTTTCTGGATATCCGTTCCGTATTGGGTGTAGCGCTCCGGCTGTCCTGTGATGTCCGTGCAGGTTTTCAAGACGCGCAGGTAGTCATCGAAGCAGGATACGTCAAAATAGGCCACTGTGATGCCGGCGCCCTCCAGGGACGATTGCCACTCCAGATGCTGGCTGGTGTTGGTGCTGGCCAGGACGAAATCGGGGTCTGCGGAGAGCAGGAGCTCCAGGCTGAGGCGCTTGGTCTCTCCCAGGTTCACGGCATCCGCCGCCAGGGGGAGATCCAGATCCACGAAAGCATCCTCCGGCGCTGCGCAGACCTCCCCGCCCGCCAGTATCCACATGTCCGCATAGCTCCCCAGCAGAGCCGCCACACGCTCATGGGATTCCACTGTGACTTCACGGCCTAAATCGTCTGTGAACGAATAGGATGCCTTCTGGCCAGCCTGGCTGTCCTCCTGACCAACGCTCTCGCCTGACCGCTGGCTCCCTCCCTGGCCGCCGCTCTCGCTTTCCACCCCACTCCCGCCCTGGCCTTCCGCCTGGCTCCCAACCTGACCACAGCCCGCCAGTCCTACCGCCATCACACCAAGCATCATGCATAAAATAAACTTCTTCATATCATCCTCTCCTCCCAGTACCGCTATAGCCTGCCTCCCTCAAAGGGTTCCGCAAGTCGAACCCTATCCTGCTCCATTTCTCCATAACCCCCAGCCAGCGTCCCCCATTCCATAGCACATTTCGCAGACCGCCAGGGAATCAATCTTTCTCCCTTTTCGGAAAAACATCCCCAACGCAGAAGCAGGAATCTATCGTTCCAATTCTTCCTTTGCAGGTATTTCAAATAATCCCGACCATTCATCAAATTCTTCTTTCCCTACATAAAAAACAGCGTTCTTTCCGGCCAATTGATTACGGGCAGATAGTCGTTCCCAAATAATGTCCTTAGGCACATCCATATAGTGGATTTTGGAAGCCGCTCCAAAGGAATGGGCTTTTCTTCGGAATTCGTCACGTTCTGATTTTGTCCAGAATCCGAAATCAAGGATGACATCCACCCCCGCCTTTAATACCTTTACGGCAATTTCCCACATGAGCTCCTCCACCCTGGTATGGCGCTCGTCGTGTTCCGGGTCTGAGATGTCATGGCCGAACAAAAAATATTGCCACTCATCAGGCGTCAATCTCAATGCTCCGTACTTCTGCTCTAATTTTTTTGCTTCTGTGGTTTTTCCACTGCCCGGTAATCCTACCATCAAATGAAGTGTGGCCATATCATACCCCGTCAAATTCCCATTCACATATTTGAGCATAAAATCCTTATCTGCCATTTACAATGTATATATAAGTCATTTCAAAGCAGATACGCAATTCCGAAAAATTCCACCCCTCTATTCGTGAATCCCCAGCCGAATCCCATAATAGGGACTCCCGCCAGCAATGTCCTCGCCCCTCCAGTCGCAGGAAGGGGCTATGCTATGGATATTTTAAAACAGTTTGACGGAAAAATCAATGGAGTCCATGAAACTCTTCACCGGCTCATTATCAACACGTTACTTTTCATGGGGTGGGGAAAGTATAATTGATAATTGTGCAAAACGCTGAAA
>CAMQOJ010000546.1 GCA_947003375.1 uncultured Lachnospiraceae bacterium | reverse complement strand
AAAAACGGAAATACTCATACGGACAGTGAAAAAGGAGGACAGCCATGGGGCAGGTATACGAGAAGCTGATGCGGTGCTATGAGGATGTCAGGAAGCGGACGGCCTTTGTCCCGAAGGTGGCTGTGGTGCTGGGATCCGGGCTGGGGGACTACGCGGAGGACATCCGGGTGGAATATGAGCTTCCCTACAGCGAGATAGAGGGATTCCCGGTATCTACGGTGCCGGGGCATGCAGGAAAGTTCATCTTCGGATATATCGGCGAGGTTCCCGTGGCCTGCATGAAGGGACGGGTGCATTATTATGAGGGCTATCCTGTCAGCGATGTGGTGCTGCCCGTCAGGCTGCTGAAGCTGATGGGGGCGGAGATTCTGTTCCTGACGAACGCGGCGGGGGGCGTGAACACTTCCTTCCATGCGGGGGATTTGATGCTGATCAGAGACCATATCTCCGCATTCGCGCCCAACCCTCTGATCGGCCCGAATATAGACGAGCTTGGCCCCCGCTTCCCGGACATGAGCAGGGTATATGACAGAGAGCTGCAGAAGCTGATTGCTGGGAGGGCGAAGGAGAATCATATCTATCTGCAGGAGGGTGTGTATGCTCAGATGACAGGACCGTCTTACGAATCCCCCGCGGAAATCCGGATGCTGCGGATGCTGGGCTGCGACGCGGTGGGGATGAGCACGGTGGTGGAGGCCATCGCCGCCAACCACATGGGCATGAGGATATGCGGCGTATCCTGCATCAGCAACCTGGCTGCCGGCATGTCGGAGAATCCGCTCAGCCATAAGGAGGTGCAGGAGGCGGCGGATATGGCCGCGCCGGCATTCAAGAGGCTGGTGACGGAAGCCGTGAAGGGCATGGCTGCTTTTCTGACGGCATAGGCTCCGGCGGGCAGGAGGACAGAGGAAAATAGCGGAAAAGGAACGCAGCACAGGAACAGGGTGCGGATGACCGGAGAATGGGCGGGATGTGCGGCCTGGGGAGACGGATACAGGAAGCCGCGCAGGATTTGGGACAGGAGATGTGGATATGGAAGCGGAATTTGACATTGCAGGCCTGGTGAGGGCGGCATTGGAGGCAAGGGACAGGGCCTATACGCCCTACTCTCATTATACGGTAGGCGCGGCGCTGCTGACTGCGGAGGGTGACATCTATCAGGGCGGCAACATCGAGAACGCCTCCTACGGCGCCACCAACTGCGCGGAGCGGACTGCTATCTTCAAGGCGGTCAGCGAGGGCAGGCGGCGCTTTCGGGCCATCGCCATCGCCGGGGGCCTGGAAGGGCAGGAGCCTGTGGACTACGCCTATCCCTGCGGCATCTGCAGGCAGGTCATGAAGGAATTCGCGGGAGAGGATTTCCGGATCATCGTGGCGAAAAGCGCCGCGGATTACAGGATGTATACGCTGGAGGAGCTGCTTCCCCACGGGTTCGGGGGGAGCTCTATCCGGTAATCCCTGGTTTGTAGAGCGTATTGTACCAAATGCATACGCTTCACAAATAGAAGAGCCGCGTTGCGGTTCTGAATCATTCTCTAATTCAAATCTACATAGGAGGGAGAAAAAATGTTAGAGAAACTATTTAAGCTCAAGGAAAACGGCACGAGCGTGAAAGTCGAGGTCATGGCCGGTATCACCACCTTTATGACCATGGCGTACATCCTGGCCGTGAATCCGAACATCCTTTCCGCATCGGGAATGGATGCGAATGCAGTTCTTCTTGCAACGGCGCTGGCATCATTCCTGGGAACCGTATTGATGGCCCTTTTAGCCAACTATCCGTTTGCACTGGCCCCCGGAATGGGGCTCAACGCGTATTTTGCCTATACCGTGGTACTGAATTACGGGTATTCCTGGCAGATCGCATTGATGGCGGTGTTCGTGGAGGGATTGATCTTCATCGTGCTTTCCGTGACGAATGTAAGGGAAGCCATCTTCAATGCCATTCCCATGACGCTGAAGTCCGCGGTGAGCGCCGGCATCGGCCTGTTCATTGCTTTCATTGGCCTTCAGAACGCCAAGATTGTGGTGAACAATGATTCCACGCTGGTTTCCTATCAGAATTTCAAGACGGACTTCAGCTCTGTGGGCATGGGAGCGCTTCTGGCCCTGATTGGAGTCCTGATCACAGGCTATCTTCTGATCAAAAAGGTGAAGGGCGGTATTCTGTTCGGCATCCTGATCACATGGATCCTGGGGATTCTGTGCGAACTGGTTGGAATATATAAGCCCAATCCCGAGCTGGGAATGTATTCCGTGATTCCTACGGCGTTTGTTTCCTTTGACTTTTCAGCCCTTGGGAATACTTTCGGCCAGGTCTTCAAGGCTGACTTCGGGGCGCTGAAGAGCATTACGGAATTCTTTGTGGTCATCTTTGCGTTCCTGTTTGTGGATATCTTTGATACATTGGGAACCCTGATCGGCGTTTCCTCCAAGGCGAATATGCTGGACAAGGACGGCAAGCTTCCCAGGATCAAGGGAGCGCTCCTGGCAGATGCCATTGCCACAAGCGCCGGCGCGGTTCTTGGAACTTCCACCACCACCACTTTTGTGGAGAGCGCCTCCGGTGTGACCGAGGGCGGAAGGACAGGCCTGACAGCGGTGGTGACCGGTCTGCTGTTCCTGCTTTCCGTGATCTTCTCGCCGCTGTTCCTCACGATTCCTTCTTTCGCCACCGCTCCCGCGCTTATCATAGTCGGATTTTATATGATAGCATCCGTGGCAAAGATTGACTGGGAGAACATGCTGGAAGCCATTCCCGCGTTCCTGTGCATCCTCTCCATGCCTTTGATGTACAGCATATCCGAAGGAATCGCGGTGGGCGTGATTTCCTGGACGATTCTGCATCTCTGCACAGGCAAGTCGAAAGGGAAGGTAAGCGTTCTGATGTATGTCCTTACAGTGCTGTTTATTCTGAAATATATCTTCCTGTAAGACGATGCTGTAATGCTTTGCGGTACGGCGGGCAGCCTTCGGGCTGCTCGTCGTTGAATTTATACTGCTTAACGATTTCACTTGCCGTGAAACCGGACTGCATAACGCTGACA
>CAMQOJ010000545.1 GCA_947003375.1 uncultured Lachnospiraceae bacterium | reverse complement strand
ACGAGATCCTCATCTGTCTCGTGGGCTCGGAGATGTGTATAAGAGACAGGGCTATTACCTCATTCTCTTATATTTGCAATAGCCTCTGCTACGCAAAACGCTTGGGTGTGGTCATAAGGTTCCCTCCTTCCGTGCATCCTCTCTTCCATGCGCTGCCTTCCCGCGCACGTTCTTTCTATCATACCAGAAAATCCCCACCGCATCCACCTCAACCTTTTTTCCAAAAAAAGAGGCGTCTGGCCTCTCCTCCATAAAATGTGCGGCCACGGATTGTTAAGGTGGGGAAACTGTGCTAAAATATCTGGAAAGGGAGGTGATGTGCTATGGGCAGAAAATTAAAAGTGTATCTGGATACATCGGTCATAAGTTATCTGCAGCAGGAAGACACTCCAGAGCGGATGAAAGACACATTGGCGCTTTGGAAGCAATTTGAAGCTAACCCGTCTGTACTGTTGGGAGGTGGCGAATAATGGCGTATACATTGGAAATCAGCCCGGATTTTACGCTTGAGGATATACACAAGATCCGTGAGCATAATTACGAAGTTACAATGTACATGACAATGGAGGAGAAATTGCTTTATTATAATACACCAAGGACAGATGCGGAAGAACAGATAAAAAGGCTTAGGGCAGGGCGCAATTAAGCGGCGTAAAATCGACTCAGAAAGGATGAACTCTTATGGATACAAAAGAACCAAGGCAGCTCTTCCCAGAAAAGCTGATAGAAGCCCTGGACCAGGAGACCATCCAGGCCTTCCAGCGACTCAACGCCACCTCCAGGGACCTGATGTCCTGCTACCGCTGCGCCATCATGGAGATCGAGACGAAGTTCCGCGTCCTGAACGAGCGCTTCTCCCTGCACCATGACCGCAACCCCATCGATGCCATCCAGAACCGCCTGAAGTCCCCGGACAGCATCCTGGACAAGATGGTGCGGAAGAACCTGCCCTTCACGCTGGAAGCCATCGCGGAGAATATCTTCGACATCGCCGGCGTCCGGGTGATCTGTTCCTTCATAGACGACATCTATATGCTGGCGGACTGTCTCCTGCAGCAGGACGACATCCGGCTGATCCGGCGCAAGGATTATATCGAGAATCCCAAGCCCAACGGCTACCGCAGCCTCCACCTCATCGTGGAGGTCCCCATCTTCCTGCAGGACGAAAAGCGGCTCATGAAGGTGGAGGTGCAGCTGCGCACCATCGCCATGGAATTCTGGGCGAACCTGGAACACCAGCTGCGCTATAAAAAGGACCTGCCGCCGGAGGTCATCGCAAAGACAGAAGCCCAGCTCTACGAATGCGCAAAGCTGAGCTCCGTCCTGGACACCCATATGCAGGATATCAAAGATACGATTGAAAGCCATTCTTAGGGCCTGGTGTCCCGTACTGCTCCTCCAGGAGCGGGATGCCGTAAGCCCGGGGCGTGCCATCGATGCGCTCCATGTACCTGCGCAGCTCTCCCCTGCAGTGCTCCGGCCCGCCTTCCCGCATCACCGTCCACATGGGATCCGTATCCGACCTGGAGGATTTCATCATCTGCTCCGTCCAGTCCAGGATCATCTTCGCCCCCCTGGCGCAAAGGTCGGGCCTTTCCGGCGCCAGATTGTGGAGCTCATGGGGATCGTCCTTCACATGGAACAGCATCTCCTCCGGCAGCAGGTGGTAGCCGCCATGGATGGTGCGGATATAGATGTAATCGTCAAAGCGCACGCTCCTCTGGCACACATGGGCACACTGAGTCAGCACCGCATAGGGCCTGGAACAGTCCGTGCCGTCCTTTAATGCTTTCGCAAAGGAGACGCCGTCATAGCGGAAGCCGTCCCAGGTGGCCATGGAGGTGCCCAGGAGCTCCTGCACGGTAGGGGCCAGGTCCGTATTGTCATGGAAGCCCTTCACCACCGCTCCCCTGCGCATCCCCGGCCAGCGCACGATCAGAGGGATGCGGCACACGGGATCGTCCGCCATGCCATGCTCGGCATACACGCCGAATTCCCCCAGATCCTCCCCGTGATCCGCGGTGATGATGATTGCCAGGTCGTCGTCATACAGTCCGTTCTCCTTCATCCAGTCCATGATCTTCCCGATATTGTCATCGGTGTACCGGATGCCGTCATCGTAGGAATTCAGAAAGCGCCTGGCCTCCTCAAGGGTCTTCAGGCTGCCGGGATGCTTGGGCAGGTGGGCGAAGCTGTGGTCATTCCACATGTTGATCTCATTGGCTCCGTGGGGCCCGATATGAAGCAGATGCTCCTGGAAAATCTCCTCCGTGATCCAGTCGTCCGGCATGGGCGTGCCCTCAAAGCTGTTCTCATAATCCAGAGGCGTGCGGTAGGGCGTATGGGGATCCCAGTAGTGCACATGCATCATCCAATTGTCCTCTTTCCCGTTGCGCTCCAGCCATTCCAGCACCTTGGGCGTCACCATCTCCGCCGATTCGCCGCCCCTTCTGCCCACATTGACGCACTCGTTGAAGCCCGCGTTGAACCACCATGCGCTGTGGCGCTCCGCAAAGGTGGAGAAGGATACCGTGTGCATCCCCGCCCTGCGGAACTGCATGAACAGGCCGTTCTCGGAGAGCTCGTCCGTAAAGCTCCTGCTCCTGCCCTGCAGGCGCATGTCCGCCGCGGTTCCGCCATGCCCCACGATGCCGTTGTGGATGCCGTACTGTCCGCTGATCATGGACGCCCGGGAGGGCAGGCAGGGAGCGTTGGGGCAGTAATAGTCATCGAACCGCACTCCCTCCCGCGCTATGGAGTCGATCACCGGCGTGGTGTTCCTGCCATAGCCATAGCAGCCCATATGGTCTGCCCGCAGGGTGTCGATGTCAAACATGATTACTCTCATTTTGTTTTCCTCCTTCATTTCGGCCCGGGTCTGCGGCGATGCCACGGGCCGGATGTGAATATAAAATATGTATCTGAAGTATGTCTGCTTATTGTAAAGCATAGCATAAACCGGCCTGCAATTCAACCCGTAAATCCCCCGGCAAGCCTGGCCCGGCGGATGGTCTGCCCAAATTTTTATGCATTTATCCATGCATAATCC
>CAMQOJ010000544.1 GCA_947003375.1 uncultured Lachnospiraceae bacterium | reverse complement strand
ATTTTAGATTGGACATATCGTGTCCAAATCGAAATGTATAATGGACCTGAAGACAATCCAGTTTGTTTTCAGGCTCAGCCATAAGCTGACAGGAAGGAGGTAGGGATGGATGTTCTTGGATGTCCTGCAGGAGAGGAACAAGGAGATGTTCCTGAAGGTATGCGTAAGTGCTGCTGCGCCAGATAGGAGCCTTACTGAAAAAGAAAAGGAAGCATTAAAGGTATGCTGTAGGAGATTGGGGGTTGCTGAGCACATTCCGCAGAGCAGCGATGATGCTGCAGGGATTATAGCAAGGATGGCGGCACAGGCGGATGTTCCGGAAAGAAGAGCCATGGCATTGGGAATCCTGGCCTTTGTCCGGATTGGTGGATGCACGGATGGGAAAAGCGGGCTCATTGATGGACTGGCTGAGGGATTGGAGATTGGGAAAGATACAGCATACAGGCTGGACTTTCTGCTGGAACTCTGTGCCTCTGCATCCAGGGAGATGAGGCGCACCGTATTTGGATGAGGCATCACATAGAGGCAGATGAAGCGGGGTGAATCAGTTCCATGAGCTGCGAGGACTTGCAGATGGAAAAAGGGCATAAAAAATAAGCCTGAGCGCAGATCAGGCTCTGGAAGAGGAGCCTTGGAGCTGCACTAGCCAGGACGATGCTGCAGGCCGCGGATGACTGCCAGGATTGTATCAAGCTGGACTTCGTCCAATTTCTGCAGTTCAGCAGCAATCTGCGCGACCTTGATAGGAGATGGGCTGCCCTCGTCAAAAAATTCTTTTGGGGAGATCTGCAGGTATTCGCAGATGTAGAAGAATGCCTGTAGGGAAGGGAACGTCTTGCCGTTCTCGATCCGGTTGATGTAGCTTTCGTTCTGGCCAAGGGCAAGGCTCATCTCCCTGGCGGAGACGCCTTTCTGTTCCCGTAGGGAAGCGAGCCTCTTGATAAAGGAATCCTCAAACATGATATCATCACCTCGTATATGGGATTATATATTATGGCTGGGGCAGAAAGCATGGAGTGAGACGAAATATGATATTTAATATCTCATAAAATATTGACATAAGATATAAGCAGTCTTAAAATTGAGAAAGACAGATTATATCGAAAGATTGGGAAGCATGGTCTATGAAGAAATAAGATATTTGGCAGAAAGGGGGAGGGAGATTTGGAAGAGATGCAGATTGGCAAAAGCAATCGTGTATTGTTCCTTTATTCGCGGCTCATGCATGGGCAGATGCTGCGGAAGGATGAACTTGCCGCGGAATTCGGTGTCTCGGAAAAGAGCATCCAGAGGGATCTGGAGGCCATCAGGGACTTTCTTGACAGGAGGGTGGCTCAGGAAGGGTTTGGGAGCATGTTGGTCTACGACTATCAGGAGAGGGCCTATTGCCTGGAGCAGGACAACGGCATGAACCTGTCGAACGAGGAGATACTTGCCATCAGCAAGATACTGCTGGAGAGCAGGGCTTTCACGAGGCGGGAGATGGAGGACATCCTTGACAAGCTGGTGGTGGACTGTGTCCCTAAAGAGAACCGGAGGCTGGTCAACGATATGCTGTTGAATGAGAGGCATCATTACGTGGAACTACAGCACCGCAGGCCTTTCATGGACAAGCTGATGCCGCTCAGTAATGCCATCAGGGAGAGCCGGGTCATACGGATAAAGTATGGGAAGCTGAAAGGGAAGGAGACGGTAGAGCGCAGACTGGAGCCGCTGGCAATCCTGTTCTCGGAGTACTATTTCTACCTTGTGGGATTCATAGAAGGAATCGACAAGGAGAAAGCTTTCGAGAACGCGGATGACCCCTTTCCTACCATATACAGGATTGACCGGATTGAGGAGATGGAGATTCTGGAGGAGCGGTTCCAGATACTGTACAAGAACCGGTTCGAGGAAGGGGAGTTCCGGAAACGGATTCAGTTCATGTTTGGGGGTAAGCTAAGGAAGGTGAGGTTCAAGTATTCTGGGGAATCTGTGGAGGCGGTGCTGGACAGGCTGCCTACGGCGAGGGTCATCGGAGAGGAAGACGGGGCATATGTGGTGGAGGCGGAAGTGTTTGGAAAAGGGATTGATATGTGGGTGCGGAGCCAGGGGGAGCTTATTTCGGATTATATAGTCCTCAAAAATGGATAAAGGAGTATGCTGGAGGAAGGCTGGAAGATACATGATGAGTATGACGACAGATAAAGGAAAGAATGCATTGGAAACTAAAAAAGGAGACGGACAGGCTACAGAAGAGATAATGAAGCGAATGTGTGTTTCGCTGTATCTGCATAAGCATCCTTTCTTATGGAGGAACGATGTGCATAAGCTCCGTTATCTTGACAAGATTCGGGCCATAGTCGCCAAGTATTCCCCTGATGATATTTTTTCCGGTGCATGGCTGAACAATTATCAGGCATCGTTTTGCAAAGGAGGGCAACCGGACCGAAGCAGGCCATATCGATTACGCTCCGATAAGCGTAGACCCATAAGAAAGAAAAGTGTGCCTGGGAAGAACAGGAAGGAGCTGCTGTACAGATACCGTTATACATTTGTTGTTGATTGCCTGTTCCTATGTGCTTTCATGGATGAAACGAAAGGGGCGGCAGTATTAAATGAGCTCAAGGCAGGCTTCGGCAGCCGTCATTACGCTGGGCTAGATATGATTTTTTCGATTTTGTATCACGGTAAGCCCCTATGCGGTGATAGCTGGGTGATTGCGGATTTGGTGGATAGCTGGCGGGAAAATGAAGGATTCCTTCAGAAAGCCCCAATGAATATTCTGGTCACAGCTAATATGAGCGCTGGAAAGTCTACATTTATAAATGCATTGGTGGGAAAGAACATAAGCCTGTCTCAGAACATGGCCTGCACCAGCAAGATTCATTCCATAGTCAGCAAACCATATGAAGACGGTTATGTGTATGAATATGATTATGATTTGGTAACGGATGCAGGAAAGGAGGAGCTCTTTAGCGACAATGAACGGAATCTTTCGGACTGGTTATCCGTCGGGACATACTATAACAGCGTATTGGGAGGCTGCCGGCTGGTCATCCATGATTCGCCGGGAGTGAATTACAGCGACGACAGC
>CAMQOJ010000543.1 GCA_947003375.1 uncultured Lachnospiraceae bacterium | reverse complement strand
TCATCTTCCCGCCCATGGTCTCGAACCAGCTTCCCTTGTTGCAGTTGAACATCTCCGTCTGGTCGGGGAGCTGTTCCTTCTTGCGGATGTAGAAATCCTTCAGATGGATCATCTCCGCCATGGGCAGGCAGCGCTTCACGGCCGCCACGGGATCCTCGTCCACACAGAGGAAATTGCCCACGTCCACCGTCATCTTCAGGTTCGGGCGGTCGATCGCCTCGATCAGCCGCAGGATACGCTCGGAGCCGTTGATGAAGAAGCCGTGGTTCTCCATGACGATGGTGATGCCCTTTTCAGCGGCATAGTCGCAGAGGATCGTGCCGTTCTTCACCATCTGGGGGAATTCCCGGTTGAAATCGTAGATGGTGTTGGTGGAGAAGGGCCTGCGGAAGGACGCCACGTCAAAGCGCATCCGGGAGAGCCCCAGCCCCTGGGCCGCGTCGATGTGGCGCTCCACCCGCTCGATCTCCCTTTCCTCTTCCTCCGGGTCGGTCTTCAGAAGGTCGGCGTTCACCGAATAGGTGGAGATTTCGATTCCGGCGGATTTGCATTTCTCCCGCACATGGTCGATCAGCTCCCAGTCCAGCGTCCTCTCCGGCGTCACGAAGGCCAGTCTGAACGGCACGAATTCGATATGCTCGCACCCGTGGGCCACGGCGTAGTCCACCACATCGTCGACGGACATCTGGCCGCTGGCCATAGCGGGATCCAGACAGTAACAGCTCATACCAAGTTTCATAGCAGTACCTCCTTTGGTTTCTTTTTTTATGTTATACCGTAAATCCCGTCCACTTGCCCTATCCGCAGAGCTCCTCGTTCCCGTACAGCTTAAGTCCCCCTTCCAGGACAGCCGCAGCGGCAGCCTCCGTGTCTGACGCTTTTACGATGATTGCCTTGCGCTCTTCCGATACCAGAGAGTACATATATTCGATATTCAGCCCCTTTGCGCACAGGATGAGGGTCAGGCTGTGGAGCTCGCCCACCTGGTCCTCCAGCCGCACCGCCAGCACATCCGTCAGCATGGCGGAAAAGCCGCTCTCCCGAAGCGCGGATTTCGCCAGCTCCGGATTCGACACAACCATGCGCAGCATGCCGTACTCCATGGTATCCGCCATGCTCAGCGCACAGATGTTGATGCCATGCTCCTTCAGTATCTCCGTGGCCTTCTCCAGCCTGCCCTCACGGTTCTCCATAAAGACCGATAACTGTTTTACAAACATATCCTTCCCTCACTTTCTCACGATCTCACAACGTCAATCCATCTTCCGTCTGTCGATTACGTGCACGGCTTTGCCCATGCTGCGCTCCAGGGACTTGGGCTCTACCAGCTTCACCTTCACCGCCAGGCCGATGGCCTGCTGGATCACATGCTCGATCTTCCTGGCCAGGTTCTCCAGGGCCCTGATCTCATCCGAGAAGAAATGCTCCTCCACCTCTACCTGTACCTCCAGGGTATCCAGATTGTTCACCCTGTCCACGATCATCAGGTAATGGGCCGTTGTGCCGCCCATCTCCAGAAGCGCCGCCTCGATCTGGGACGGGAACACGTTCACGCCGCGGATGATTAGCATGTCGTCGCTTCTGCCCGTGAACCTGGCGATCCTGGCCGTGGTCCTGCCACACTCACAGGGGCTGCGGTCCATGCTGGTCAGATCCTTGGTGCGGTAGCGAATCAGGGGAATTCCCTCCTTGGTCAGGGTGGAGATCACCAGCTCTCCGGTGACGCCGTCCGCCACAGGCTGGAATGTCTCCCTGTCCACGATCTCCGGCAGGAAATGGTCCTCGTGCACATGCAGGCCTGTGTGGAACCGGCAGTCCGTGGCCACCCCCGGCCCCATGATCTCGCTGAGACCATAGATGTCATGGGCATGGATGCCCAGCATCCCCTCTATCTTGTCCCGCATCTTCTCCGTCCAGGGCTCCGCTCCGTTCAGGGATGCTTTCAGCTTAATCTTGTCCCGGACGCCCATCTCCTCGATGGTCTCCGCGATATGCATCAGATAGGAGGGCGTGCACAGGATTCCGGTCACGCCGAAGTCGATCATCATGGTGATCAGCTTCTTCGTGTTGCCCGTGGACATGGGCACTACCGTAGCGCCCAGCTTCTCCGCGCCGTAATGGCCCCCCAGCCCTCCGGTGAACAGACCGTAGCCATAGGCCACCTGGATGATGTCCTCCCTGCCCAGGCCGGCCATGGTGATGCAGCGGGCCACGCACTCGCTCCACACATCGATGTCCCTCCTGGTATAGCCCACCACTGTGGCCTTTCCCGTGGTGCCGCTGGAGGCATGGATGCGCACGATCTGGGAGTTCGGCACGGCGAACATGCCGAAGGGATAGGTGTCCCGCAAATCGTCCTTGGTGGTGAAGGGAAGCCTGGTCAGATCCTCCAGCCCCCGGATGTCCCCCGGCTCCAGGCCGATGGCCTGCATCTTCTTGCGGTAATACTCCACGTTATGGTAGACCCTGTCCACCAGCTTCACCAGCCGCGCTCCCTGCAGGGCCTGCATCTCGTCCCTGCTCATGCACTCTTTTGTCTCATTCCAAATCATATGATACGCACCTCCATGCCCGCTCCCGGCAGGCCATTATTTTGGTATTTCTTTAGATGAACGCCCTCCTTCATTGGTATCCGGCCTCGAATGCCTTCAGGTTCACCTCTACGGTTCTGGGCGGAACCGTCGTCTCGATGACATGGTGCCAGTCCTCCTTCTCGAATCCCATATATCTGGCGGCGGCCCCCAGGACGATTACGTTGAACGCCTTAGGCGCGCCCATCTCCACCGCCTGCTTCGTGGCCTCCACCACCACGGTCTTCCTGGCGGCTTTCAGGGTATCCAGTATCCCCTCCGGATACTGTGCCGCTCCCGTCACCACCGTGATAGGGTCGATGCGCCAGTCATTGACGATTACTACGCCGTCTTCCTTCAGGAAGTGCAGATAGCGCAGGGCCTCCAGCTTCTCGAAGGCGATCAGCACGTCCGCGCAGCCCTCCTCCACGATGGGCTCCGCCACTTCCTCCCCGTACCTGACGAAGGTCACCACACTGCCGCCCCTGTCTCTTATACACATCTCCGAGCCCACGAGACAGATGAGGATCTCGT
>CAMQOJ010000542.1 GCA_947003375.1 uncultured Lachnospiraceae bacterium | reverse complement strand
ATCACGCTGGGCTCTGAGGAGGACGTCTTCTATGAAAAATGTGGCTTTCACGTGATAGATGAAATGCATGGACAGAAAATCTATCAGAAATTATTATAGAGGGGCAGCCCAAATGACATTTTTGTCAAAAACAGAAATCATTGATTTGATAGAACAGATAACGAATTGCCAGGATAAAAGCGAAGAAGAAATCGACAGATTGATAGATAGATTGGAACAAGGCGTTCTCGACCCACAGATTTCGGATTATGTCTTCTGGAGCGACATGACAGCGGAACAAATAGCGGACAAGGCGTTGGGGTACAAGCCCATAGAACTGTGAGCCTGGGGCTGTACCATCAGGGACTCCCGGGGGGGAGGAGACATGGGTCAGGGACGGGAAAGAGAATAAACACTGGAAAGAGAAAAAACATTGGAAAGAGAATAATCATAAGTAGAGAATAGATTAGAGGGGGAATCGGAAAGGGCACCGGTTAGAGCAGGACGGATAGACAAAAGATTTGGATGAGAAGAATCGGAACAGGAGTAGGCGGGCTTTGGACAGAGTGATCGTCATAGGCGGCGGAGCCGCGGGCATGATGGCTGCTGTGGCGGCGGCAGAAAGCGGCAGCAGCGTATGTCTCATAGAGAAAAATGAAAAACTGGGAAAAAAGCTGTTCATCACCGGCAAGGGGCGCTGCAATGTCACCAATGCCGGGGATAGGGATACGCTTCTGGCCAATGTGTGCACCAACGGCAAGTTCCTGTACAGCGCCTTTTACGATTACGACAACCGGGCGGTGATGGAGTTCCTGGAGCGGGAGGGATGCCCCTTGAAGACAGAGCGGGGGGACAGGGTCTTTCCCGTGTCCGATCATTCCTCGGACGTGATCGGAGCCTTTCAGAGGGCCTTGAAGCGGCTGGGCGTGAAGATCCTGCTGAATACCCGGGTGAAAGGCTTGATGCTGGAAGGGGAAAACGGGGAGGAGAGGATCGCGGGAGTGGAGCTGGCGGACGGCAGAAAGCTTCCTGCAGACAAGTGCGTAGTCTGCACCGGAGGGATTTCCTATCCGGCCACAGGCTCCACCGGGGACGGCTACCGTTTCGCGGAGGAGACGGGCCACAGACTGACGGAGCGCCGTCCTTCGCTGGTGCCCTTCAATATCCGGGAGGAATGGTGCCGCCAGTTGATGGGGCTGACCCTGAAGAACGTGTCGGTGCGGCTGTGCTGCCAGGAGATGGAAGGAGGGCATTCCAGAGAGGTCTACCAGGGCTTCGGGGAGATGCTGTTCACCCATTTCGGCGTCAGCGGCCCGCTGATACTCTCCGCCAGCAGCTTCATTGGGCAGAAGGGCAGGAAAACCGGGAAGAAGGCCGGTTCGGGGACGGAGGAGGGCGCCAGGCTGTATATCGACTTAAAGCCCGCTCTGGACGAGGAGCAGCTGGACAGGCGTCTGCTGCGGGATTTCGAGGAGAATAAGAACAGGCAGTTCAAGAACGCGCTGGGCGGGCTTTTCCCCATGAAGCTGATTCCGGTGATGCGCGACCTCTCCGGCATCCATCCGGACAAGAAGGTCAATGAGATCACCAGGGAGGAGCGCAGGGCGTTCGTGGGACTGATTAAGAACCTGCCGCTGACTGTGGCAGGGCTTCGGGGCTATGAGGAGGCCGTCATCACGAAAGGCGGAGTCAGCGTGAAGGACATAAACCCCTCCACCATGGAGTCGAAGAAGGCAGGCGGCCTGTATTTTGCCGGGGAGGTATTGGACCTTGACGCGCTGACAGGGGGCTTCAACCTGCAGATTGCCTGGTCTACAGGGCATCTGGCCGGAAAATGCGCGGGAGCGCCTGCCGGGGAGATTTGAGAAAGGAGAACAGGAGAAGAAGACAGATGGGATTTAATGTGGCGATCGACGGGCCCGCGGGAGCGGGCAAGAGCACCATCGCAAAGGCGGTGGCCAGGGAGCTGAATCTGATTTATGTGGACACTGGGGCCATGTACCGGGCCGTGGCGCTGTACATGCTGCGGGAGGGCGTGGATTTGGCGGACGGGGAGAAGGTAGCCGGGAAATGTCCCGAGGCGGCCGTCACCATCCGGTATGAGGACGGGGTGCAGGTAGTCTTTCTGAACGGGGAAAATGTGAACGCGTTCCTGCGCACGGAGGAGGTGGGCGAGGCGGCGTCCGTCATCAGCCCCATACCCCAGGTGAGGAAGAACATGGTGGCGCTGCAGAAAAGCCTTGCGGCGGAGAGCGACTGCATCATGGACGGCAGGGACATCGGCACCTGCGTGCTGCCGGACGCCCGGCTGAAGATCTACCTCACCGCCAGCAGCGACGTGCGGGCCAGGCGCAGATATGACGAGCTCACCGCAAAAGGCGAAAGCTGCGACCTGGACAAAATCAAAGCGGACATAGAGGACAGGGACTACCGGGACATGCACAGGGAGGAATCGCCCCTGCGGAAAGCGGACGACGCGATTGTGGTAGACACGTCGGACATGACCGCGGAGGAGGTCATAGCCGCCGTGACCGGGCTGTGCAGAAGCGCAAGGTAGAGGGAAGGATTCTATGGAAGTAAAGCTGGCGGAGCGCATGGGCTTCTGCTTCGGCGTGAAGCGCGCGGTGGACACCGTGTATGAACAGATAAAAAACGGGAAGAATATATATACCTATGGCCCGATCGTGAACAATGAGGAAGTGGTAAGGGAGCTGTCGGAACAGGGAGTGAAGGTGCTGGAGTCCAGGGAGGAGCTCATGGAGCTTTCCGAGGGCAGCGTCATCATCCGGGCCCACGGGGTTCCTGAGAAGATCATCCGGATCCTTCGCGAGAAGGAACTGGAGTGCATCGATGCAACCTGCCCATTTGTGAAAAGAATTCACAATATCGTGGAGAAGGAGAGCGGGGAGGGACGGCACATCGTCATTGTGGGGAACGCCGGCCACCCGGAGGTGGAGGGCATCGTAGGATGGTGCAAAGGCCCGGTGACAGTGCTGAAAGACCTGGAGGAAGCGGAGGAATTCAGGCCTCCGGAGGGCGAAAAACTGTGCGTGGTCGCCCAGACGACATATAACTACAATAAATTTCATAATATAGTTGAAATTTTGGAAAAAAAAGGTTACAATAGTATTGTTGTGAATACTATCTGTAACGCGACGGA
>CAMQOJ010000541.1 GCA_947003375.1 uncultured Lachnospiraceae bacterium | reverse complement strand
CGATAAAACAGCCCTCAGACGCCATCACTTTCACAAACCCCTTTCATTTTCCCCGCCGGAATGGTATAATGTCTTTGCCAATCCCTCAAATATAAGAAAGGAAACGAAGAATATGAAGGTAAAAGCAAGCGAATATCTGCGCGATATAAAGCCGGTTCTGCTCCGCCTGCGGGACAGGCTGCTGGAGGAGTTCCCATACGCCTCCATACTGGCCACCGACTCCCAGGCAAAGCAGTATTCCGTATCCAGGACCGCCACGAACATCGGCATGGTGGGCCTGTGGTCCGGCAGGGGATTTGTGGTGAAGGTCTACGACGGCTCCGGCTACGGAGAGTATTCCTTCAATGAGATTTCCGAAGACCGGGTGGAGGAAATAGTTGCGAAGGTAAAGGGCGACCTCATCCCCATGTCCGGGCATCTCCCGGAGGGCGTGGAGCGCAGCATCTATGCCATGCTGGAGGATGAGCCTCTGGTGTTCGCCGACAGCACGGAATACGAAATCGACCCGGCGGAATACGGCGACGAGAGAATCATCCGGGAGCTGACGCGGATCAGCGAGACGGGCAGAGCCTATGATGAGAGAGTCCTGGACTGTCGGGCGTTCCTGAATTATCAGAAATACAGCAAGCTCTTCCTGTCCAGGAACCGGGACATGGAGCAGAACGTGCTCTGGACGGCAGGGGGCTTCAGCGTCATGGCATCCAGGGGCCAGGAGATCAAGAGCAGCTATAAGGGCTTCTCCAATCTGGGCGGAGCGGAGCTTCTGGAACGGATGCGGGACGGCGTGCGGGACGCGGCGAAGGTGACGCTGGAGCTTCTGGAGAGCGAGCCCATCACGCCCGGCGAATACGACTGCATCTGCACGCCGGAGGCCACCGGCATGATCGTGCATGAGGCCTTCGGCCACGGCGTGGAGATGGACATGTTCGTGAAGAAGCGTGCGCTGGCGGAGCAGTTCGTGGGCAGACAGGTAGCCTCGGAGCTGGTCACCATGCATGACGGCGCCAGCGCGGCGAAGGAGGTGGCCACCTATTTCTTCGACGATGAGGGCGTGCTTGCGAAAGACACGGTCGTCATCGACAGGGGCATCCTGAAGGCCGGCATCAGCGATGCCCAGTCCGCCATGCACCTGGGCACGGTGCCCACTGGCAACGGCAGGCGGGAGAGCTATCAGCGCAAGGCCTACACCAGGATGACCAATACCTTTTTCCAGGGCGGCAAGGATAAGCTGGAGGACATGATCGCCTCGATCTCCTACGGCTTCTTGCTGGAAGAGCCCTCCAGCGGCATGGAGGATCCCAAGAACTGGGGCATCCAGTGCATGGTCAGCATCGCCAGGGAAATCCGGGACGGGAAGCTCACCGGGAAGATCTTCTCCCCCGTGGTGCTCACAGGCTATGTGCCGGATCTCCTGAAATCCATCAGCATGGTATCGGAAAATGTGGAGCTGGGCGGCGGAGGCATGTGCGGCAAGGGCTACAAGGAATGGGTGAAGGTGTCCGACGGCGGCCCGTACATCAAGGCAAGGATACGGCTGGGCTGAGTGCAGTGTAAGGTCCCCATTGGCTTTCGCTCGTGAGCCGGGCTGCCCGGCAGATTCTGGTGATTGTCAGGCGGCATGTTGGATAGTATTGGAGGAGGTAACAATGACAGTAAAAGAGCATTTTATGGAAAAAATATTGTCCGCCCTGGAAAAGAGCGGCGCGGCGCTGTATCAGATTACGGAGACCAGGGAGGAGTCCGCGGAGCTGTTCTTCATCCGCAGGGCTCTGGACATGCAGCGCCAGAAGGAAATCCGCCAGGCGGCGGTGACGGTGTACAGGGAATTTTCCGAGGGGGAGGACCGTTACCTGGGTTCCGCGGCGGTACAGGTACAGGACAGCTTCACGGAGGAGCAGATGGAACAGATGTTCCGGGACGCCCTGTATGCCGCGGGATTCGTAAAGAATCCTTACTATGAGCTGTACCATGGGACAGGGGAGCCCTCCCCGGAAGTGCTGGAGAAGGCGAAGCACCTTTCGGACAGATCCCTGGCGGAGGTGGCGGGCTGCTTTGCGGACGCCCTGTTCGCGGAGGATACGGAAAAGGATGTGTTCCTGAACTCCGCCGAAATCTTCGCCACCAGGACCACATGTCATATCGTGAACGCAAAGGGCGTGGACGTATCCTACTGCAAGGGCAGGGTAACGGGCGAGTTCGTGGCCCAGTGCACCGCGGGACAGGATGTGGAGACCTATGAGGATTTCGCCTATGATGACATGGACACCCAGGCCCTGCGCAGGAAGGTGCGGGATACCCTTGAGATGACCCGTGCCAGGGCCCAGGCCGTGACGGCTCCCCCCGCCGGGGAATACCGCGTGATCCTCTCCGGCTCCTATGTAAAGGAGATCTTCAGCTATTATGTAATGCGCTCCGACATGGCCATGGTCTACCCCAAATATTCCACCTTCCGGCCCGGCTGCGATGTACAGGGCGGGGAAGTGGAAAAAGACCGGATCGACCTGACCCTGAAAGCCACCGTGCCTTACAGCCCGGAGGGCATTCCCATGCGGGACAGGGAGCTGGTGAAGGAGGGAGAGCTCAAGCTGCTCCACGGCGGCAACCGTTTCGCGTATTATCTGGAGCAGGAGCCCACGGGAAACTACAGCAGCTACCAGGCCCCCGCGGGGCAGGTGTCCCTGGAGGAGATGCGGCAGGCCCCCTGCCTGGAGATCGTGAATTTCTCCGACTTCCAGATGGATTCCTACAGCGGGCATTTCGGCGGCGAGATCAGGCTGGCTTTCCTGTATGACGTGGAGAAGCGGATCCCGGTCAAAGGCGGCTCCATCAACGGCAGCATCCTGGAGGCCCAGAAGAGCCTGGTATTTTCCAGCCAGACCCAGGTGGACAAAGACTTTGAGGGCCCGGCAGCCGTCTGCCTGACAGGGGTGAAAGTGGCCGGCAGCAAAGAGGAATAGGCCCTTTGGGCAACAGGCGGGATTATTACGCCACATAGTTTCAGGGGAGGAAAGCCATTTTCCTCCCCTGAACGCCGGAGAGCGGGAGGACGAAGAGCAGAGGGAGGACGGCATCTTTATGGAGCGCTTGCTGATCATAGAAGACGACGCGGACAACAATCAGATGATAAAGGAATACCTGGAGTCCTACGGCTATGCCTGCACACA
>CAMQOJ010000540.1 GCA_947003375.1 uncultured Lachnospiraceae bacterium | reverse complement strand
CATGAATCATGCATATCCAAAGATAGCAGCAATGCTCTGCGTTCTATTCCTGACCGGATGCAGCAAGCCGCCCGCCCGGGAGACAGGACAGGCATACGGGGGCGTGCCGGAGACGGCAGTCCTGGAGGACATCCCATTTACGCTGGAGACAACAGAGGAAGACAGTACAGAACCCAGCGCAGAACAGACCCTGGCCCGGCTGATAAAGGATCCAGGACTCCGTGACTGCGTATGGTATGCGGCGGACATCCACAGCCAGGATACCGAGGAAACGATCCTGCACAAGCTGCATCAATGCGAAGAACTGGTACTGAAAAAGCCATCCGGAGACAGCACCCTGCATTCGCTGGAGGATTTGTCAAATCTGCCGAATCTGAAAAGCCTGTCCCTGGATTTTGATGCCTGGGACGATTCCGCGGTTGCGGATTTTACCCCCATTGCAGGCCTTCCCAGGCTGGAAAGACTCAGCATCCAGAACCATGCCAAAGAAGAGACAGACCTTTCCTTCCTGGCAGAAATGCCCCATGTCACGGAGCTCTATCTGCCAAACTGCCAGCTCAAGGACATCACATTCCTGCAAGAGATGACACAACTGGAACGGTTGTCCCTGTATGAGACAGAAGTCCAAGACCTCGCCGTCCTGGAAAACCTGCAGAGCCTGGTGGAGCTGGCGCTCAGCGGCAATTCCCACGCCCGGAACCTGGAAACAGTGGGAAAGCTGACCAGGCTCCAGAATCTGGGACTACAGAACTGCGGGATCAGGGATATCGGTTTCCTGAGCGGACTGACCCAACTCCGCAGCCTAAACCTGAACAACAATTCCGTTACAGACCTGACGCCGCTGACAGGCCTTGCCAAGCTGGAGCGGCTGGGGCTGGCTGAGAACCGGATACAGGATATTTCGCCATTGGAAAGCCTGGCGGAGCTGTTCGACCTTGCTCTGGACGGAAACGAAATCAGCGATATCTCCGCCCTCAGCGGCCTGGCACATCTGAACCAGGCAGGCCTTTCGGACAACAGGATTTCGAATCTGTCACCGCTGGCCGGAAAAGAAGAACTGATGTTCGTATCGGTATCCGGAAATCCCTGTACCGACCTGCAGCCTCTGTGGGAGGTGCCATTGCTTTTCTGGAAAAGCTACGAGCCCATGAAGGAGAAAACAGAATCCGCAGAAGCCTGGATAGAAAAAGAGCATCCCGAAGTCACGGAATATACATGCATCGATTATGTGGAAGGGGATTTGGACGGTGACGGCAGAAAGGATATGGCCTTTGTGATAGACGGGACATTCGGGGAGCAAGAGCAGGACGAACTATATGCGGATACCCGGCGCCTGTATGTCCTGCTGCAGCAAAAAGACGGTTCCATGCGGGAGATGGCCGAAGTGCCTTACCTAAGCGGCGCAGATGCCGGTGGGATGCGGGGGGATCCTTACCGCGGCATTTTTATGGGAGACGGCTACCTGATGCTGAAGCAAAGCTGGGGAAGCAGCACCGGTATCACGGCTACGGAGATTTATCGCTGCCGGAATGGGAAGCTGGAGCAGGCAAAGAGCATCAGCGTGGGGGACAGCCGCTTTGCCGACGGTTATGACGTATCTGTGACGGATACGGAGCATGATACATGGTCTGCCTATGCCATTGCCATGGACGGCTTCCGCATGGTGAGGGTCAATCTGGCGGACGCGGCGCATCCTTTTCACAAGGCATTCCCCCGGACGGAACTGTATGACGTGTCTTATTCCCTATATGAGGAAAAGCCGGACACAGACATGACCGCCGAGGAGGCTTTGGATCGTTTCATGGATGCCATGGCCGGGAATAGGGAAAAGACGGATCTGCCCTATGCGCCATGGCAGAAGACAGGATATGAGCTGCTGAAAGGCGTGGAACTGCCGGATTATTACTATACCGTGCCGGGAACGGAGGAGAGTGGGGAGGAAGGGACAGACAACGAAAGCCAGGCAGACGCATGGACGGGAGATTATATCTTTTATGACGGCCTGACGGTCAGAGACGGAGCGCTTTATCATGTCATTTGCTATAGGATGGAGGAAGAAAGCCAGGTATATCTATTGAATGACGAAACCGGCGAAATGCGGGAGGAGTGATTTTACAGGCAAAGGATAACTCCCTGTTCGGAATTATGTACCCTGGTCATTGGACATTACAGGGAACAAGACAAGGGACGAGACAGGATAATCCATTATGCGAAGAAGCTGCATGCAGGGCGATACGCTGTTTTGATACAAAAAGGGAAAGTCAGCTATAGGAAGGATAGGAGGTCATGCAGAACCCATGAAAGCAATCATCACAGATTTAGACAGGACTTTGCTGCGCACGGACAAATCCATATCGGAGTACACATGCGCTGTTTTAAAGAAATGCCGTGACAGGGGAATGCTCCTCATGGCGGCCACGGCCCGCCCGGAAAGGGCTGTTCTGACATATCGGAGCCAGGTCGGGTTTGACGCATTGACGACTTTGAACGGCGCAAGAATCATCCTTCCCTCCGGGGTGCTGGAAAACGGCATCGCACCCCGCAGCGCGGAGGCCATATTGCGCAGGGTGGTGCATATACCGGATGTGGCTCTGTCCCTGGAGACAGGGGAGGGGGCTTTCTCCAATAAACCGGTTCCGGAATGGAACGTCAGGGCGTTTGAAGGATTTCCGGCGTTGCCTACGGAAAGCAAAATCTATAAGATATTGCTGAGCCGTGAAGGAGAGACCATACAGCCGGAAGTGGAAAGGGCGCTGACGCCGGATACCTATATGACAGTGGCGGAAGGGAAGCTGATACAGGTCATGAGCACGGCCGCCACAAAATGGAACGGCATCCGGGCCATGCTGGAAGCGGCGGGAATCCACAACAGGGAAGCCATATATTTCGGTGACGACTATGACGACATCGAGGCCATAAAGAACTGCGGAACAGGCGTGGCTGTCTCCAACGCCATTGCCGAAGCCCTGGCCGCGGCGGACATTGTGGCGCAGAGCAATGACATGGACGGCGTGGCGCATTACATAGAGAAGAACCTGCTATGAAAAAGTAAGGCTGTCCAGGGCACGGGCAAGGAAAAGGGAGGTTAAGCATAATTTAAAATAATTTTGTATGCGTTATTGGTAAGGGAAGATAAGATAACAGTACGAAACAATTTGGTGAATTGT
>CAMQOJ010000539.1 GCA_947003375.1 uncultured Lachnospiraceae bacterium | reverse complement strand
TAAAAGTTCTCGGAATGGAACGAAACTTTGCGAGGATTTTTTTATACAATCAATATGCTATTTTCCTAAAAAAACGTTAGAAAAATATCAGTTGCCTTTCACGAAAAGGATCAGAGGAAAAGGAGGTGGCTTTCCATGAAGATGACATTTCAGCCCAAAAAGCGTTCACGCAAAAAGGTTCACGGCTTCAGAGCGAGGATGAGCACTCGCGGCGGAAGAAAAGTGTTAGCGGCCAGACGTGCAAAAGGAAGAAAGAGATTGTCCGCTTAGGTCACAGAAATGTGGCCTTTTTCTTTGGAGGATGAGTAAGAATAGGAAGGAATTCCAATGAAATTTTCTGAAAGCCTTAAAAAGTATCAGCAGTTCCAGTCCGTCTATAAGTACGGTAAATCGTATGCGAACAAATATCTGGTCATGTATATCATGGAAAATGGCACCGGACGGAACCGGATTGGAATCAGCGTCAGCAAGAAGGTGGGCAACAGCGTCGTGAGGCATCGGGTCACGAGGCTGGTGCGGGAAAGTTACAGACTGCATGAAGCGGTGTTCGATAGTGGTTTGGACATTGTGGTCGTGGCAAGGAAGGCGGCAGCCCCGGTGGGGTACTATGGAATAGAAGAAGCGCTGCTCCACCTTGGGAAGCTTCATCGTATCATAAAGGTATCATGTTATCTATGAAAAAAATTTTGATTGCCGGTATTCGGTTCTACCAGAAATACCTGTCTCCCATGAAAAGGACGAAATGTCCCTATATCCCTACCTGTTCCCAGTACGGATTGGAGGCCATTGAAAAGCATGGCGCGGTGAAGGGGAGCATTTTGGCCCTCTGGAGGATACTGCGCTGCAATCCCTTTTCAAAGGGAGGCTTCGACCCTGTTCCGTGACCGGCGAGCCTGACTGAGAGGATACGGATAAATGAATCTTATTTTACTGACACAGAGCACCACCCCTGTCATAGGGCAGGTGGCGTGGGTGCTGGGGATGATCATGAACGGGATATTCTATGTCATCGACCTGATAGGGCTCCCGAACATCGGTCTGGCCATCATCCTGTTCACCATCGTGGTGAACCTGTTGATGACGCCCCTGAACATCAAGCAGCAGAAATTCTCCAAGCTCCAGGCGAAGATGAGCCCGGAGCTGCAGGCCATTGAGGCGAAATATAAGGGAAGGTCCGATCAGGATGCCATGATGGCAAAGAACCAGGAAATCCAGATGATCTATGCCAAGTACGGGGTGTCCGCTACAGGAAGCTGCGTGCAGCTATTGATCCAGATGCCGATCCTGTTCGCGCTGTACCAGGTCATCTACCGCATGCCGGCCTATGTGACGAAGATAGGGAATACCTTCAAGGTGCTGGCTGACAAGATCATCTCTGTGGACGGCGGCGGCTTCCTGCAGGATTCCGGCGCGGAGACCGTGAACAGGGTGGTGGCCATGTACGGCCAGTCCATGACCAACGGGGATCTGGGCAGCGGCATCATAGACGTGCTGAACAAGCTGTCCTCCGCGGATCTGGCTATGGTGGCGGAGCATTACGACCTGACCCAGCTCACCTATCAGGGGAGGCTGATCCTCAGCAATGACACCACCAGGGGCCTGATCGACGTCTACAACAATTTCCTGGGCCTGCACATGGGGGATTCCCCCAGCGACCTGATAAGAAGCGGCATGGCCGCGGGGGCCTGGGGCATCGTCATAGGGGCTGTGCTGATTCCGGTGCTGTCGGCAGTGACCCAGTGGATCAACGTGAAGCTGATGCCCCAGCAGCCCAAGAGCGACAACGAGAAGGCCAATTCCATGGCTGCTTCCATGAAGACCATGAACATGGTAATGCCTCTGATGTCCGCATGGTTCTGCTTTACCCTGCCTGCGGGCATGGGCCTGTACTGGGTGGCGGGAAGCGTGGTGCGCAGCATCCAGCAGGTGGTCATCAACAAGCATATCGACAAGATGGACTTTGACGAGGTCATCAAGAAGAATTCCGCCAAGAGCGCCAAAAAGATGGAGAAGATAAAGCAGAACCAGGAGCGCATAAACGCTTACGCGAACATGAATACGCGTAATATCCAGAAGGGTAGTGGGCAGACGGCCAAGCCAAAGGCTGTGAATACAGGCGGCAATGCCGCTTCCGGCAACAATACGCCGCCGAAGGGAAAGAGCATGGCGGACAAGGCTTCCGTGAGCACGAATACGGGAAGCGTCAGCACCGGCAGCGCAAAGCCGGGGAGCATGCTGGAGAAGGCGAACATGGTGAAGGATTACAACGAGAGGAACAATAGGAACTGAACAGTTTTGGAGGGGTAAGGAATGGAAACGGAAAAAGGTTGCCGGGAGTATGTGGAGGTAAGTGCTAAGACTGTAGGTGAGGCGATTACGGAGGCCTGTCGGAAATTCGGCGTCACCAGCGACAAGCTGGACTATCAGATAGTGGAGGAGGGGTCCAGCGGGTTCCTGGGAATCGGGTCCAAGCCTGCGGTGATCAAGGCTGCGGTGAAGGTGGAGAAGCTGTCCGTGGACGAGATCGCGAAGGGGTTCCTTCGGGATGTGTTCGGGGCCATGAACATGGAAGTGGCGGTGGACGTGCAGTATGACGAGGAGGCCGGGACGATGAGCATCGACCTGGCCGGAGACGAGATGGGCATCCTGATCGGGAAGCGCGGGCAGACGTT
This sequence comes from uncultured Lachnospiraceae bacterium, assembly GCA_947003375.1. Lineage (GTDB taxonomy): Bacteria > Bacillota > Clostridia > Lachnospirales > Lachnospiraceae > Acetatifactor. The sequence goes on along the minus strand of CAMQOJ010000539.1, from coordinate 500 downwards.
GGATTCGCTGCAGTATCTGGTGTCCCTGGTGGTGAATAAGGAATCGGATGAGTACATCAGGGTGAAGGTGGATACGGAGGATTACAGGGCAAGGAGGAAGGAGACGCTGGAGAATCTGGCGAAGAATATCGCTTATAAGGTGAAGAAGACCAGGAGGGCGGTGTCGCTGGAGCCTATGAATCCTTATGAGAGGAGGATTATTCATTCGGCGCTGCAGAATGATAAGTATATTGCTACCCATAGTGAGGGGGATGAGCCTTTTCGGAGGGTGGTTGTCACTTATCGGAGACAATAGTGTTAGTGGGAAAACCGGATATTGGGGGGATATCCGGTTTTTTTGCAGGGGTGGATGCCTGGGTTGCGGCTGGCTATGGTGAATTGGGATTTGAGCGGGCAGGGCTCGGAGTTGGGGGTTGGGATGGATACGATTGCGGCGGTTGTTACGGGGATGACGGATTCGGGGGTTGGGATTGTCAGGATAAGTGGTAGTGGGGCGGTGG
>CAMQOJ010000538.1 GCA_947003375.1 uncultured Lachnospiraceae bacterium | reverse complement strand
CGCCGCTTTCCCGAATCCGCCCGTCCGTGCGCAGCTCTTCCGTCTGGTCCTCGGTGAGGCGCTTGAAGCCCCCGTGGAAATCCCCGCCCACCTGGCGGAACGTATCCTGCTGCACCGTCTCCAGCACGGAACCGCCCATGGTCAGCATGGCGGTGAAGAGCATGGCCGTCATGGCGATGGCCGTCATGGCGATGATGTTGCGCCCGCCGGAGGCCTTCAGAATCTTCCGGGAAATCCTGCGCAGCGTCTTTCCATTCCTTACCCGTATCATCCCGCCACCTCCGATCCCTGCTCCCTCCGGGCCCTTCCCTCTTCCGGCCCGTGCCCCTTCCCGGCAGGGCTTCCCTGGATCCGCCCGTCCTCGATGCGGATTACCCTGTCCGCCAGTTGGGCGATCTCCTCGTTGTGGGTGATCATCACCATGGTCTGGGAATATTTCCGGCCGGTGACCTTCATCAGGCTCAGGACATCCTGGCTGGTCCGGGAGTCCAGGTTTCCCGTGGGCTCGTCCGCCAGCAGGATGGCAGGCTTTGTGGCCAGCGCCCGGGCGATGGCCACCCGCTGCTGCTGGCCGCCGGAGAGCTGGTTGGGGAGGCTATCCAGCTTTTGCTCCAGGCCCAGCAGCTCTATGACCTGGCGGACGTAAGGCTCGTCCGGGCGCCCTCCGTCCAGTTGAATGGGCAGGACGATGTTCTCCCACACCGACAGGACAGATACCAGGTTGTAGGCCTGGAACACGAAGCCGATCTTCCGTCGACGGAAGATGGTGAGGGCCTCGTCCTTCATGGAGAAGATGTCCCTGCCCTCCACCTCCACCCTGCCCCCGGTGGGCCGGTCCAGTCCGCCGAGCATGTGCAGCAGCGTGGACTTGCCGGAGCCGGATGTGCCCACGATGGCGAGGAATTCCCCCGCCTGGACTTTCAGGTCCACCCCGTCCAGGGCCCGCACCTGGTTTTCTCCTGTGCCATAGTATTTCGTCAGTTCTCTGGTTTCCAATATGGTCATTTTATGCACCCTCCGAAAAAAGTATGTCCTTCTACGATTCCACTATAACAGAGGAATCTTTCCAGGGCCTTTCTGAAATCTAACAGAATAGTCATATTTCGGAGAGCGCTGTCAAAGCCCTGGGGAGGAATGCCGAGAACGTGTTCCCTTTTCCCGGAGCGCTGCCCACTTTCACATAGCCTCCCTGCCCGGCCAGTATCTGCCGGGTGAGGTACAGGCCGATGCCGACTCCCTCCTGTTTCCAGGCGGCCGGAGCCCGGTAGAAACGTCCGAAAATCTTCGCGTGCTCCTCCTCCGGGATGGCAGGGCCCGTGTCGGCGATATCGATTCTGGAAAACAGTTCATAGCTTTGGCTGCGGACGGTGATGCAGCCCCCTTCCGGCGTGTATTTGACCGCATTGTCCAGCAGGTTGCACACAGCCTCCTCCGTCCACTTTTCATCGAACACCGCCGGGGCGGGAGCCAGCTCCAAGAGGATTGTGATCCCCTTCTCTGCCGCCAGGCTCCTGTACTGCCCCGCCGCCCTGGCCCCTATGGCGGACAGATCTCCCCGGGTGGGATGGAGCACCAGCAGCCCCGATTCCAGACGGGAGGATTGAAGCAGCGCCTCGATCAGGCCCTGTAGCTTTTCCGTCTGCCGGATCAGCTCTGCCGTCAGGCTTCCGGCCCCTTCCGGCAGTTCCTGTTCCTCCAGAAGCTGGGCATAGAGCCGGATATTGGTCATGGGCGTCCGCGTCTGGTGGGATATGTCCGACAGGAGGCGGCCCAGCTTGTCCCGCTGCTCCTCCAGGCTCCGCAGAGAGGACTGGCTGGAAGACAGATACCGGGCCAGCAGGGATTCCGTGGCAGAATGGATGTCCTCGTCAAAGCGCTCTTCCTGAAAGGAGCCCTCCATGGCGGCTTGAACCATCTTCTCCAAGCGCAGGTTGGAGCGCCGGATCATGCGCCTGGCGCAGGCCACCGCTCCGATCCCTGTCACGCAGCATATGGCGGCCAGCAGGATTAGCCATACATTCATTTCGATCCCTCCCAAAGGAGCGCGCCCCAGACATACCCGATTCCATAGACAGTCCGCAGCCACTGGGGCTGGGAGGGATTTTCCTCCAGCTTATCGCGCAGCCGTTTCACAGTCACCGACAGGGCGTTTTCCTCCACGAATTCCGCCCCTTCCGTCCAGACCCGGTCCAGCAGCGCCTCCCGCGGAACCACATGCCCCTGGTTCTCCACCAGCGCCCGGAGGAGCCGCTGCTCCGTTTTGCTCAGGTCAACGGGCCGTCCCTCCCTCCTGTAGTCCATCCGGGCAAAGTCGAACCGGAAAGGCCCCGCCTCCCAGACCTCCCTTCTGTCCGAATCCCTCCGCCGAAGCTGCGCGTTCACCCTGGCCCGCAGCACGGCCAAAGAGAAGGGCTTCGTGATATAGTCGTCCGCCCCTGCCTCCAGGCCGGTGACCTGGTCGATCTCCATATCGTTTGCGGTGAGGAGGATCACCGGGAGATCCGGGCGCAGGCCTTTGCTCTCCTGAAGCAGCTCCAGCCCGCTGCCGTCCGGAAGGTTCACGTCCAGAACCGCCAGCCGGAAATCCCCGGCGGCAAGGATCTCCCGCCCCTCCTTCAGGGTCCCGGCGCTGACAACCTTGCGCCGGGGGGCTGCCAGGGCCAGGGCAATGCCGCGGCACATGGCTTCATCGTCCTCCAGTAAAAAAATCGTATCCATCCGCTCACCTTTCTCCATCATCGAACATTTGTTCTTGCTTGGCGCCATATTCCACCTGCGGAGCAGCCTCCGCGACAGTGCTATTTTACCATATTCCCCGGGGGCATGCAAAGAAATCTGTCCGCTAAAAATCCAAAATTATTCTGTTCTCAACCGCTCAACAATGCTCTGCTTTTCCAGATTCTTGAAGCAGAGGAACGGGATGAGCACCGCAAAAGCCAGGAGGACAGGGGTGCAGATCATCAGCGGCATCAGGGTAAAATGGAAGGTGCTGAACTCATTGGCTGTCATGGCGCGGACACCGATTCCAACGGCCAGGGCGCTGACAAAATAAGAAACGATCAGCGTGATCGCCGCGTAATCCAGCCCCTCGCAAATCAGCATCTTCCGCAGCTGGCGCTTGGTCATGCCCACGGACTGGATCATGGCGAACTCTTTTTTGCGGGAAACAATGGCCGTGACCAT
>CAMQOJ010000537.1 GCA_947003375.1 uncultured Lachnospiraceae bacterium | reverse complement strand
CTTATATTTTATATAAGGCTATCATAAGAATTTTCCATTACATTGGGAAGGAAAGAATAAATATTACAACCACATTTTCCATCGAAATATTTTTTCAGTTCCATAAATGCTTTCCATTTAACTAACGTAAACTCAGGCAGACCATGTCTGAGCGCCACATCAACCAACCTTTTCTCCATGATACAGGCACCATTTGGTAATGAGATCGCATCGCATAACTGAATTAGTTTGTCATAATCCTCATAGATCCAAAAAGTTTTTTTGTTCTGCCGTACAATCATATTTTCCGAAGTATATGTCAGAATTATTGATTGGAAAGGAATGCGTCAGGCAAATACGTGCTATTTCTGGCTGATTTATGCTCATCATATAATCGTATCCATCAAAAATATGCAATATTGCTTTATTTCCGGCTCTTCTGCCTATATCATGCAACAATCCCAGTATATATGCTTTGTCACTATCCATCCCCTTTATTCTATCTGCTATTAAGCGTGCATTTGTTGCCACTGAGATACTATGCATTTTCCAAGGTCCGAAATTCAATTCGGCACCTTTTTCTAATTCATATTCAGCTTCCTGGATTGTCAACATTATTTTTTCTCCTTGAAAGATTCCTATTGCTTACTAGCTTAGTTTTTAAGAAATGCCGTCACAGTATCTTCCCCAATTCTTATATTCCGTTACTCATTTGTTCTTATTTTTTCGCTACAATACCATCGGGAGTACATAAACTAATCTGTCTTTATTTTTTCCACCCTCGCCTTTATCAGCAGCATCATAGGGCGGCGCAGCTCGTCCTCCATCCCCGGAACGTCCATCATATCCTCAGGCGGCATCGCCTCCTCCAGGGCCTGTATCTCAAAGCCGGCATCCAGCAGCCCCATCACAATCTGCGTAAGGGTATGGTGCTGCTTGGCCACATCACAGCCCAAAAAGCGGGTCTTTCGTTCCCCAGGCAGGAAATAACCATCCACAGGCCAGTACCGCGGCTTTCCGTCCTCCGCATAGATCCAGTCCTGCCCCACCCCTGCCGTGAACACAGGATGCTCTATATTAAAGAGGAACGTTCCGCCAGGCTTACAGGTTCTGTACACCTTACGGAATACCTGTCCGATATCCTGGATATAATGCAGCGCCAGATTCGAGACCACGCAGTCCCATGCATTTTCCGGATATTCGTATTCCTCTATGCCGCAGACCCGGTATTCTATCCGGCCGTCCGGGTTCCGGCTGCAGGCCTCTTCAATCATTTTCCGGCTCAAATCGATGCCCAGCACATGTTCCGCACCATTCTCCACGGAGAATCTGCAGTGCCATCCATAGCCGCAGCCTAAGTCAAGGACGCTTTTCCCGTGAAGCGGCGGAAACAGGGGCTTCAACTGGTGCCACTCCCCGGCTGCGCTCAGGCCTTCTTTGCTGCGGGGCATGTTGGCATATTCCTGAAAAAATTTTTCATTGTCATATTCGTTGTACATAACCTGTGCTCCTTCCCCATTGTCATTTCCCCTCTCGGGCAGGCTCCAATTCCTTATGAAGCGTTTTGCGGATTCATTTCCCAGCCTGCGCCATAGACGATTGTGCAGCCATGGTCAACAGGCGGTCTTCACCTGGGTCATCGCTCCACATATGTCACAGACCTCACAGCCATGGCCAAAGGGCGAGCATTACCTGAAATTTCGCCTTACATATTCCGCATCCCTTACAGCCATAGCACACGGCGGGCACCCGGAAGTCATTCCACATACGCCCGGAGCATTGCCGCGCCTTTCTGCTGCGTTTCACTCACTTCCTGCAGCATACTGCTGTAAAAGGCCACGGCAGCCTGTCTCCTCCCAGCCGCAATCTCCGCGCCCCGGGCCGTATAGAATTTATCGTACAGTCCCTCCAGCTTGTATTTGTATTCCTGAAAAAAGGAGAACCCCCCATCCCCTGTCCCATCGCAGACGCTTCCGTCCGGCAGCACTGTGTACAAAGGCTCCGAGACCTGCCCCTTGTAGACCAGCGTCCTGGCAATGCCGATGGCGCCGGTCACGTCCACCTTGTCCGCGTCGAATAGTATCTTCGCCTCTATGGTCGTGGGCCGGTTGCCCTTTCTATAGCGGTGGGACGCAATGCATTCCCTCACACGGGCCGCGAAGCCTTCCGGGAAACCATGTTCTGCCAGGAAACGATAAGCCTTCTCCGCTCCGGCCTGGGCATGGCATACTTCGGGATTCTCAAACTGCTCCCGGCGGCCTATGTCGTGCAGCAGGCAGGCGCAGATCAGCACGTCCCTGTCCACTTCCTCTTCCGTCCCGGCAATGTCCAGGGCGGTGTACAGGACCCGGTAGATATGCTCCTTGTCGTGGGCGCTGTCCTCCATACAGGACAGCATATAGCTTTCCAGCAAATCATATGTTTCTTTTGTCATTGTTCCTCTCCTTAAGGGACATTTTTCCGGCGATTATCTGTGGGCTTTGAATATCAGCATCGGCTCATCGCCCTCCTGGTTTTTCCGATATGTCCAGGCCCTTCCTGCGGACATCGCCAGATCCACGACAAAGGCAATGCCGAATACGTCCAATGGTCTTTATTTTATCATATTCCACATCAACATGCCATTCCAATTTACAGAATCTCTCCCCGGGTCACATCAGGTCGAACAGGCTCATCTGTACAGCCTGCATCTCTTCCTCTTTCTCCGCCTGTTCCCGGCTGACGCATTCCGCGGGAAGCTCCTGCAGGAACGGAGAGCTTTCCTTTCCGCTTACCAGAATCAGCTCTTCCCGGGCCCTGGTCATGCCCACATAGCACAGGCGCCGCTCTTCCTCCATATCCGCATCGCCCTCGCCGAATTCCAGCGGGAACCGCCCCCTGTCCATGCCATACAGGAAGACTACGGGGAATTCCAGCCCCTTGGAGCCATGGAGCGTCATCAGGGTCACCGCGTCCGCCGTGAACTTCCTGCCGCCGTTTCTCCTGACGTCCCCGTCCTCGCCAAAGGAAAGGGTCTGGAGGAAACTCTCCATGGTGGGATACAGGACTGACATATCTGTCAGTTTCTTCATGGTATCCGGATTTTCGGGCCGCACATCCCCGCTCCACTCCTCCAGAAGCTTTACGGGACGGGATTTCCTGACTTTTTTCCGGTATTTTTCCACGAGCAGTTCAATCCCCTCCTCCCGTCCCTCTCCCAGAACAGGGCCCAGGAG
>CAMQOJ010000536.1 GCA_947003375.1 uncultured Lachnospiraceae bacterium | reverse complement strand
TACGAGATCCTCATCTGTCTCGTGGGCTCGGAGATGTGTATAAGAGACAGCTGGGGGAGGCCATCCGGATTTTTCAGGAGAGGCCTGAGATTGCCTATATCAATGGCAGCCGCTTCGCCAGGGAGTCCGACACCAGAGGGCGGAAATGGTACCGCCGAATTACCTCTCAGGGGCTATTGATTCTGCTGAAGCTGTTCCTGGGGATGAAATCCACGGACGCTATCTGCGGCTTTACCTTCGTGCGGCGGGATGCGGCATTGTCCCTGGTGAAGGGCTGCAGCCAGGACAATGGGTGGTTCTATATGATCGAGTTCCTGCTGCGTGCGGAGAAGCGGGGGGTGGACATCCTGGACTACCCTGTGGAGTGGCAGGAAGACTACAATACTACAGTCAAAGTCTTCAAGACGGCCGTCAACTATATGGTACAGATAGCCAGACTGTTCCGGGAATTTTATATCAGGAAGAATATCTGAGAGGAAGCTGTATGAGCACACACATCAAACGCATTGATTTGACCAGGGACTATAATGCCCACAGGGAGGAGTACCTGGAGGCCATTGAGAGGGTCTGCCGGGACACTGCTTTTTCCGGCGGGAAGTACGCGGATGCCTTTGACAGGGAATTCGCGGAATACGTGGGAGTCCCTTACGCCTGCGGCGTGAACAACGGCACCTCCGCGCTGCACTTGGCCATGCTGGCGCTGGGCGTAGGGCCGGGAGACGAGGTCATCGTACCGGCCAACACCTATATCGCCACGGCATGGGGGGTCAGCTATACCGGGGCTACGCCGGTGTTCGTGGACTGCACGGCTGATACCTGGGAGCTGGATACATCCCTGCTGGAGGAGCGGATTACGCCAAGGACCAGGGGCATCCTGGGCGTCCATCTGTATGGGCAGCCCTTTGACTATGCGGGCGCCAGGGCCGTTGCGGACAGGCACGGCCTCTTCGTGGCGGAGGACTGCGCACAGGCCCACGGCGCGAAGTTCGAGGGAAGGAATGTGGGCTCTCTGGGCGATATAGCCTGCTTCAGCTTCTACCCCGGCAAGAACCTGTACGCCTTCGGGGAGGGCGGCAGCGTTACCTGTAAGGACGAGGGTCATTACAGGCATATGACCCGGTTGAAGAACCAGGGCTGTGATGTGACCTATTATCATGACGAGATCGGATATAATTACCGCCTGGAGGGGCTGCAGGGGGCGGTGCTGTCCGTGAGCCTGAAATATCTGCCTCAGTGGACGGCCAGGCGCCAGGAAATCGGGAGACGCTACCACAGAGAGATCACCAATCCCCTGATTCAGATGCAGGTTCATCCCGGGAATACGGAGACGGTCTTCCATCTGTTCGTCATACAGGTGGAGGAGAGGGACAGGTTCATACAGTATATGGCGGACGCGGATGTGGAGTGCAACAGGCATTACCCGGTGCCCTGCCATCTGCAGAAGGCCTATGCCCATCTGGAATACGGGAAGGGGGACTGCCCAAACGCGGAGATGCTGGCGGAGCGATGCGTGACGCTGCCGTTGTTCCCCGAGATGCGGGACGACGAGATTGAAAGGGTCATAGAATTGTGCAACGGGTTTCGCTGAGGAGAGGAGGGAGCCGGGCATGGAAGGATACAAGGACAGGGAGGCGGGCATTTACCTGCGCCTGATGACCCGTGAGGATACGGATTTGATTGTCGCGTGGCGGAATCAATATGCCGTGCGCAGGAACTTCATCTATCAGGAGCCGTTCACCAGGCAGGGGCACGAGAGCTGGATCAGCAATATGGTGGAGACAGGAAAGGCCGTGCAGATGATTATCTGCGAGCTGGACACGGACAGGCCTCTGGGAAGCGTCTATATTCGGGACATCGACAGGCAGCACCACAAGGCGGAATACGGCATCTTCATCGGCGAGGGCCAGGCCCGGGGCCGCGGGCTGGGTACTGCGGCGGCAAAGCTGATGCTGCGCTACTGTTTCCGGGAGGCAGGACTGCACCGAGTCTACCTGCGGGCCCTGGCGGACAACGCACAGGCCATCAGAAGCTACGATAAGGCCGGCTTCGTGCGGGAGGGATATCTGCGGGACGATGTGCGGATAGAGGGAGAGTACCGGGACATTGTCTGGATGGCCGCGCTTGGGCCGGGGGAAGGGCAGGATGGGAGACAGGAGGTCTGTGGGACAGGATGAAGGGGAATGGACTGGCGAACTGGTGGAAGCGGGAATGGGGAACCTGCCTGAGGGCGGTGCTTTTGGCTTTACTGCCTGTCATCGCCTGCCTGGTCTACTGCGCCGGCAAGGGGCAGGGCATCGGCCAGATTTATCTGCCGGCCTCGGAGCGCAACGACGAGCTGATCTATTATAAGCAGGTGGAGGCAATTTTGCGCTGCGGCTATCCGCAGGGATATTTCGGGTTCAACGAGAGCCATGCCCTGCGGCTCTCCTTCGCGGCATGGAGCCCTGTGCTGATGTTCCCCTGGGTGCTCTGGGGGCTGGCCTTCGGCTGGAATCTGATGTCGCCGGTTCTGTGCAATATCTTTCTGCTGACGGCGGCCATGCTGCTGTACGGGCTGCTGGCGAAGCCGGACTGGAAGCAGGTGGGCATAACGGCGTTCCTCTTTTTCCTGTTCCTGCCCTTTTCCTGGTACATGCTCTGCGGCATGCCGGAGATTGGATGCATCAGCCTGCTCATCGTCTTCTATGGGATGGCGGTGCGCTATCTGCGCCGGGAGAGAGGGCTTCTGCTGGGGCTGATGTTCGCGCTGGCCGGTATCCTGACTCTGATGCGGCCTTATCTGCTGCTGTTCCTGTTCCTTCCGGCGTATCTGTGGATTTCCCGGGGCGCCGGGGACAGGCCGGAAGGGGCCATGGAGACGGGAGGGGCCCGGAGGGGCGCGGCCAGGAGGCTTCTGCGCGGGATCGCGGCCAGATGGAAGGCGATCCTGGGGACGGCGGCCATCTTCGTGGCAGTGCTGGGGGCCTATGCCGCTATCAACTTCTTTCTGGCGGCGGAGTACCTGGAGCCCCTTTTTTATATGGACTGGCTGACGGCTTTCTTTGAGAGAGGGCTGCTTGGCGGAATGCGGCATTTCCTGGCTTCCGTGTATCACGCCGGGGTGGAGTTCCTGCGGTATATGAAGCACGGGGCCGTCAGCGGCCCGGTGCCCGGCGCCACCCTCCCCGCCTACATGGCGACGTCCACGCTCCCGCC
>CAMQOJ010000535.1 GCA_947003375.1 uncultured Lachnospiraceae bacterium | reverse complement strand
ATCCAATCATCTCCATCTCTTTATTATAGCTCACGGTAAATGTGGCAGTCCCCTTTTCGAAGGCAGCCACGATTACGGCCACCGCGCATTCCGCGCCGTCCTTATCCTTCTGGCCCACCACGGAGCTGCTCTTGTACTCCTGAAAGGCTCCCTTCTGCCCGGTGATGGTCTCCATATTGGCGGCCAGGACCTCCGCCGATAGGGCGGCCTGCATCTCTTCGCCCATGAGCGCCACGCATTCCTCGTACTCTCCGGCCGTCAGATGGTCGATGGCCTCATGAGCCGCAGCTTTCACCTTCTCCTCATCGAAGTCGCCGGAAAGCTTCGTGCCGCTGCAGCCCATCAGCAGGAGCATTGTTGCGGCCATGATAAGGGCCATGGAAATGCCTTTCCTCAGGATGCGGCCAAGGTTTTCATTCTTCTTTGCAGTCATGTCTGTCTTTCTGTTTGTCTTCATGTTTGTCCTCCTCCTGTCCGGATTTTCTTTCCCGGACTCTTATTTCATTTATGCCCACGCTTTAAGCGCCCTTTCTCCGGTAGGCGCAGATTCCCGCCGCCAGCGTCAGGCCGCCCAGCGCAGCCGCCCAAAGCTCAATCCCCAGGACGCCCACGCCGAATACAGCCGGCAGTATCACCACCGCAGCGTCCAACACTCCGTGCAATATCACCGCCAGCGCCCAGTACAGGGCGCTCCTGCCCGTCCGCACGCCGTACATGACAAGCAGCGACGCACCCACATGGAAGGCCATGGCAGAGAGCCGCTCCGCTCCGGCCACCAGGACGCTTGCCCCTGTCGCCCCGAGCAGCTCTGCCTGTCCGGCCAGCGCCATCACCACACCGGCAATCATATTGAGGCCCACCAGCAGCATGGCCTCTATGCCGCCGTGGCCCAAGCCAAACGCCAGGCCGTGCTCCATGGTATCTTTCCCCTTCAGAAGATACCTGGCGGCGATCCACCGGGCCGTCTCCTCCGCCAGTCCCGCCGTCAGACCCAGGAACAGGCCGTATCCCCAGGGATATAGCTGCATCACCGCAAACCATCCGAAGTTCGGCAGTACGAACTGCAGGACAGGTATGCGAATCAGCAACTGGCTCACCACGAACGCCGCTGCCCCCCAGGCAAAGGCTTTCCCGGTGCCCTTGCGCTTTCGCATCAGGAGCACCAGGCCTACGATCGGCACTCCGAAACATATCGCAATCCCCACAATCAAGCTCGCCACCAACATGTACCCACCTCCTGACTCAAAGACCCCGCTGCAAGCAACGGGATATCAAACTTGCAGCCCTGCAGAGCAGTATTTGACCCTCGCGGCAGTCGCCAAATGTCTGCAAGCAGCCACTTGGCTCGTTGCTCGCGGGAACAAACTTCCCCGCTGCGGACATTTCTGACGAAAGCCGCTGCGCGTCCGCCCAGATTCTGTCCGGACTGTCCGTTACCTATGTCATTATTTTAAAGTCCCCACAGCAAAAAAGCAATATGCCTTACCTAAGGTATGGCATATCGCTCCTGAAAGACAGCATCATCTCAAATCGGACGGCGTAAGCGCCTCCGCCGTCAGCATCACCCTGACGGTGAACACCCCGTCTTTCCAGTCCATCTGCATGTCCCCACCGTACTGCTCCACGGTCTGCCGGATGATTTTCAGGCCCAGCCCCTGATGCCCCGCCTGGCGGGAGCGAAATGTGCTGCCTGCCTTTACCGGAGCTGTGTCGCAACTATTCTCCAGGGTGACGGAGAGGAACTGCCGCACCCGGTTCACCCGCAGCCGGACATACTTCTCCCTGCTCTCCGCTGCAGCCGCCACCGCATTGTCCAGCAGATTGGCGAACAGGGCCGTCACGTCCATCTCTCTCATGAAATCCAGGGACAGCTCCCCCACCTTCATGTCCTCTCTGACGTTCAGACGCTGCATCGCCTTCGCTTTATCGTTTAAAATGATGTTCAGCAGCTTTTCCGAGGTGTAGTATCTCTGCTGAATGCTATTCAGCATCCGGTGGATGTCCCCGGCGTATTTTTCTGCTATATGGGCGGCTCCATGGGAATCCTCACAGACGGCGCTGCGGGCATCACCAAAAGCGGCTCCACAGGTATCCCCTTCGGCGGCGCCGGAAGCCTCCCTCCCCGCATCCCCTCCGATGGCGCCACCGGCATTCTCCCTGGCGTACAGCGCCTCCATGGCCTGGATATGGTTGCGGATGTCGTGAATCAGCTTCCGGGAGGCCTCGTAATTCTCCTCCTCCCGTTCGTAATACTGATGCTGCATCCGGGCCTGGGCCCGGTAGAGGTTTCGCTCGTTCTCCAGCCTGTGGTTCTCGCTCATCACGTCCACCAGCACACAGAAATAGATGTTCAGCCCAATCAGCAGCAACAGGTTGATTCCCAGCAGAACCAGCATTTCCTTCGTGGGAAAAATCTGTATTAGATACAGCATGCAGTACATATTGAAGACGGAATACAGAGGCAGCAGAACGGAGAGCACCACCTGCCTGGCGGTGATATGCCGCCCGGCCCTGCGCCCCACTGCCATGGATACCAGCAGGATCACCATGAACTCCGCCATCCTGGTGACCACCACCAGCAGGATATACTGGAACTGAGGCGCATTCAGATACAGAGCCCCCTCCGCCATCAGCACCTGAAACGTCAGCACTGCCGCCACATCCGTGAGCCACACCGCCACGGACAGGATGAGATAGTACAGGCAGTAAATCTTCGGCGTCCCATAGGCCCGCCATGCCACCAGAGGGAACAGGAATTGAAAAAACAGGTTCACCCAGGTATTCCCCAGGCTGGAGAACGCCACGCACACCAATATATAGACCGATATGATACCAAGCGTCCGCCCGGGCAGGCCCCGCCGGGGCATACTCTTCCGCCAGGACATTCCCTTCTCTTCGAGCAGGTCCCTTAGCCGCCATATGCCCTTCCGCCGGGGCATCCCCTCCTGCCCAGGCCCGCCTCTCAGCCGCGATATGCCCTTCCGCCAGAACATACCCTTCCGCCCAGGCCCGCCTCTCAGCCGCGATACGCCCTTCCGCCGGGGCATATCCTCCCCCAGAAGCCTGTCCTCCTGCCCGGGCAGGCCTGCATACCCTGACATCCGGTAAGCCCCGTAGAACATGCCCCCCAGGATGAACACGCTTCCCACACAGGGAATCACTATGTAAATCAGGATTTCCACGCCGCCCGCCCCCTCTCTCC
>CAMQOJ010000534.1 GCA_947003375.1 uncultured Lachnospiraceae bacterium | reverse complement strand
GGCCGGGCGGGTCCAGATTCCCAGGGAATTCCTGGAGAGCCTGGGCGTCTCGGGGAACAAGGTGCGCATGGAGATAGAAGACGGGAAAGTGGTTATCAGCGCCCCCGAGGAGGAGCCGGATAAAGAACCGGCAGGCGACGGGACGGGGAGACAGCGGGCGAAGCAGGGGCGGATTCGGGGCACGAAGGAGAAGGCCGCCCCGCCGGGCGGGAAGGAACCGGAAGAGGGAGCGTAAACGGACAGCCGGATGTTCTGCGGCAGACCGGGAAGAGGCATGGGAAAGGATGATGGATTCATGACGATACATTATGGATTGGCGGCAGCCACTGGCAGCATCATGGAGGGCGTGGAGGAGCAGATACGGAAAGGAGCGGTTCAGGAATTCCTGGGCACGCTTCCGGAGAAGGCCCTGAACCTGGGGCTGCGCATCCTGCTGGCTGCGCTGTTTTTCCTGATAGGAGTAAAAGTAATTAAGTTAATACGAAAAATCGTTAAAAAACCCATGGAGCGGGCGGGCGCAGAGCTGGGGGTGATACAGTTCGTGGATTCCTTTGTCAAGGCCACCCTGTACGTGGTGCTTGTCATGGGGCTGGCGTCCTCCTTCGGGCTGGACGCGGCCAGCGTGGTGGCAGTGCTGGGCTCCGCCGGCGTGGCCATCGGCCTGGCGGTCCAGGGCAGCCTGTCCAGTCTGGCGGGGGGCGTGCTGATGCTGGCCCTGAAGCCCTTCCGGGTGGGGGACTACATTAAGGAGAGCTATTCCAACCAGGAGGGCACGGTGACGGAGATCCAGATTTTCTACACCAAGCTCCTGACCCCGGACAACCAGACCGTCATCCTGCCCAACGGCAATCTGGCCAACAACAGCCTGGTGAACATCACCATGCAGGAGGTGCGGCGGATGGACGTGACGGTGGGCATCTCCTACAGGGCGGATCTGAGGAGGGCCAAGGCGGTGCTGGCCGGGATACTGGAGGAGGATGAGGCGGTGCTGAAGGACCGGGACATGCTGGTCTTCGTGTCCGAGCTGGGCAGCTCCTCCGTGGTGCTGGGCGTGCGGTGCTGGTTTAGGCAGGAGGATTTCTGGCAGGGCAAGTGGCGCGTCACGGAGGAGTGCAAGCTGAGGCTGGATGCGTGCGGGATTGAGATTGCGTATGACCAGTTGGATGTGCATATTGACGGGAAATTGGGATAGAATAGCGCGAAAAACCATAAAATTTGCAAAAAGCAAAAAAACAGTTGCAAAATACGGGAAAAGCTTGTATAATAATATTCGGTTCTGCGGAACAGGCTTCTGTGGCTCAGTTGGTAGAGCGATTGATTCGTAATCAATAGATCACGGGTTCGAGTCCCGTCAGAAGCTTTTATGAGTAAAATGCTGGTCGGAGGTATTTTTAATGACAGATAAGGAAAGGCAAGATACCAAGATGGCTACCTTGTATGAGCTCCGCCTGATATTTGCGAATGGTGAGAAGAGCGAGTATACAAAAGAGGAAATAGTGGAACTGTTGGATAAAATAGCGATGGCGAAAGACCAACAGTGATGTGTTCATATGATTTTATGTAAGGCCAAAGCAATAGCTTGTGGCCTTTTTTCGTCTACGGTCACATCTTGAACCGTATCCGGATCTGGTGCTCGATGGCCTGGATGGACTTGTAGAAGCCCAGGGCGATGATGCACAGCACGATGATGCTGGTGATCACCATGTCCAGTTGGAACACCTGGGAGCCGTAGATGATCAGATACCCAAGCCCCCGCCTGGCCGCCAGGAACTCCCCGATGATGACCCCCACCAGCGCCAGCCCGATGTTCACCTTGGCGGTGCTGAGCAGGATGGGCACGGAGCCCGGCAGCACCACCTTCAGGAAAGCGTCCCGCCTTGTGCCCCCCAGAGTGTAGATCAGCGTGATCTTCTCATTGTCCACCTGCTGGAAGCCCGTGTAGAAGCTGATGATGGAGCCGAAGACCGCTACGGACATGCCGGCCACGATGATGGTTCGGGTGCCGGTGCCCAGCCAGACGATGAACAGCGGCGCCAGGGCCGATTTCGGCAGGCTGTTGAGCACCACCAGGTAGGGCTCCAGTATCTCGGACAGCTTCCTGGAGTGCCACAGCAGCGTGGACATCAGGAGGCTGAACGCGATCACCAGCAGGAAGCTCAGCACCGTCTCCAGCAGCGTCACTCCGATGTGGGAGAGCATGGCATTGTGCCTGATCTGGTCCACGAAGCAGCGCGCCACGCGGCTGGGGCTGGAGAAGAAGAAGCTGTCGATCCACTTCCGGTTGGCGCTGATCTCCCACAGGACGATAAACAGGACGAAGATGAGCGTGCGCCAGGAAGCGATTTCATGGTGGTGCCTTCTGTGCTTTCGGATGAACTCCTCCTGCCTGGTCAATTCGGGGGAAGCCTTTTTCCTTTTTTCGGAATCCGTTGTCAGTTCAGCTTTCATGTGTCAGATCCTCCCATAGCATATTGAAATACTGCTGGAACTCGGGAGCGTTCCTCGCGGCCAGCGGAGAATCGTCCGCCAGCGTCAGATGTACGCTTACCTCATTTTTGACCACGGCCGGACGGCCGGACAGGACGATGATCCGGTCGGCCAGGCTGATGGCTTCCGACAGGTCGTGGGTGATGATGACCATGGTCTTCCCCGCCGCCCGGATCAGCCTGCAGATGTCCGCGGACACGAAAAGCCTGGTCTGATAGTCCAGGGCGCTGAAGGGCTCATCCAGCAGGAGGAGCTGGGGCTCCAGAGCCAGCGTCCGTATCAGCGCCGCCCGCTGCTTCATGCCGCCGGACAGCTCGTCAGGGCGCTTATCCCTGAATTTGTCCAGCCCGTAGTCCTTCAGGAGCCGGTCTACCGCCTCCAGGCGTTCCGGCGTCATTTTATGGTTCAATTCAAGCCCTAAGGTCACGTTCCGGTAGACAGTGCGCCACTCGAACAGGTGGTCCCGCTGGAGCATGTAGCCTATCTTCGGATAGTGCAGGGAGCCGTCGGGATTGTTCACCACGATCGTCCCTTCCTCCGGGGACAGGAGCCCTGCGATGATGGACAGCAGGGTGGACTTGCCGCAGCCGCTGGGCCCCACGATGGCGATGAACTCCCCCTCCCTGACGCCGAAGGAGATGTCCTGCAGCGCTTTCGTCTCCCCGTGGAGACTGTGGTAGGAATAGCCGATATTTTTCAGCTCCAAGATATTTTGCATATAT
>CAMQOJ010000533.1 GCA_947003375.1 uncultured Lachnospiraceae bacterium | reverse complement strand
CGTCCATACAGATTCGAAAAAAGACGCTCTAATATACATTGTAAACCCCGGGCAAATATTTTATAATCAAGTATGGCAATTTACAAAATTTGCAGAATTCCCGGAGGAGGGCTGTTATGAAAGAAACGGAAAGAAATGCGGTATGTATCCTTGTATTGTACCTTGTCTTATGGTATGTGGGCTCGATGTTTGGCTTTTTCCCTTTTATCGCAAACGATCTGGCGATTGCTGCCGTGGGGTTTGCGGGGCTTTTGATCGTGGCCGCGATCGTGATATGCACCTGCTGGATCATTGAGACGATTCAAAAGACGGCAAAATAATATTGAGAACAAAACCAAACTACATTTTGGAGGAACAGCATGGCAATCGAGAAAGTAAAAGCATATTTCAGAAATTACGGCATGGAGGAGAGGGTCCTGGAACTGGACATGTCCAGCGCCACCGTGGAGCTGGCGGCCCAGGCCCTGCACTGCCAGCCTGAGAGGATCGCGAAGACCCTCTCCTTCCTGGTGGATGGCCGCGCGGTGCTGGTGGTGGCCGCCGGGGACGCGAAAATCGACAATGCCAAGTATAAGGCACAGTTCGCCGCCAAGGCCAAGATGCTCTCGCCCCAGGAGGCGGAGGCCATGGTGGGCCATGCCGTGGGCGGCGTATGCCCCTTTGCGGTGAACCCGGGCGTGGCGGTGTACCTGGACGTGTCCCTGAGGCGCTTCGAGACGGTATTCCCCGCCTGCGGCAGTTCCAACAGCGCCATAGAGCTCACCATCCCGGAGCTGGAGGAATACTCCGGCCACGCGGGATGGGTGGATGTGTGCAAAGGATACCAGGCCCCCTAAAAAGCGTCTCGCAGGGAAAGGAACAGCAGGGCGCAGCTTGCCAGGATGAACAGGGCCGCCAGGAACGCCCCGGGACGGAACCGCATTTTCCCGGCAGGCTCCGAAGCGGGAAGGGCCTCCGCCAGATGGGAGCGCCGCAGGGCAGTGACCACAGGCTTGTATAAAAGCAGGGTGATTCCCGCGTTCAATCCCCCTTTGATCACATTAAAGGGCAGAAAGGCCGGAAGCAGCAGTTCCGCCACCGCCTCCCTGGAATACCCCATGTAGACCGGAGCCACCAGATAGTTCCATAGCATCATCACCGCCACCTGGCAGCACCATCCGCCCAACAGCCCTCCCAGGGCGCCGGACATGCGCCGCCTCTTCCCGTAGAGGAAGGAAGCGGTACAGGCGAAGGCGCAGCTTGAGATGACATTCATCAGACAGCCCCAGAGGCCGGTGCTGCTGACGGTGAACATCTCCGTGACGGACACGATGACGCTGATGGCCAGGGCGGTGAAGGGGCCGAAGAGCAGCCCGCCGATGACGATGACGACGTCCTTGGGATCGTACTTCAGGAACAAGATCAATGGGACGCGCCCTGCGGCGGTGGCGATGTAGGCCAGCGTGCACAGCAGGCCTGCGGTGGTCAGTTTCTTTGTGCTTGTGTGTTTCATACGGATACCTCCTGAAATGTAATGACACCTGAAAGCGGCGAAAGGCCTTTCAGGTGTCATGATTGTTTCAGGTGTATCGAAATCGCCAACAGAGCAGTTCACAGGCGGACAAAAAAGAGTGCAGCAAAAAGCCAGATACCATCTGACCATTCCGACACACCTTCTTTAATCCGGACTATACCGTCGGTTCCGGAATTTCACCGAACCCCGCGCATGAGCGCCCGCGGACTATCACCGCCGATCGGGAATTCTTGCTTCCTGGACCACAGACATCCGGGAAGAGTCACCCTGCCCTGAAGACATTTCTGCTATTCAGTTGTTGAAAAAATTATAGCATGGCAAAGGGCGCATGGTCAACAACATTTTCAGGGGAGTGGGACCAGGCCGCTGTCCCTTCGGGGCGCCGCCTCACGTTTTCCGCGCGGGACGGATTAATTCATATTTTGCACGGATTCCGGAAAAACTAATATCTGTGTGGTTCACAAAATCTTCACAAAAATTATCAGCACTCCCTATTGACGAGTGCTAAAATAAGTGTTATAGTACAGATAGAACAAAGGAACAGAGAAGGCGTAGGTAAGAGCCGACTGAATCCCGCGTTCGGAGGAACCGGCGCTTCGAAAAGTCAGGACGGCGCCGAAGGACAGCATCGCGCAGATGCGGAAAGGAGACATGACTTATGATGATGCCCAGTATTTTCAGAGATAATTTGTTCGACAGCTTTATGGAGGATTTCGCGTTTCCGTCATTCCCGGACATCGACAGGACGCTGTACGGCAAGCACGCTAGGAGCCTGATGAAGACCGACGTGAAGGAGACGGAGGGCGGATATGAGGTGGACATGGATCTGCCCGGCTTCAAGAAGGAGGAGATCCGGATGGAGCTTGCCAACGGCAGCCTCACCGTCAGCGCGGCCAGGAATCTGGATCGGGACGAGAAGGACGAGAAGGGGACTTATGTAAGGCGGGAGCGCTATGCCGGGAGCATGAGCCGCAGCTTCTACGTGGGGGAGCATGTGACCGAGGAGGACATCCGCCCCAAGTACGAGAACGGCATCCTGACCTTCCATATCCCCAAGGAGGAGAAGAAGGCAGTGGAGGAAAAGAAGCATTACATCTCCATCGAGGGATAATGTTTTGCACAGGCCGCCAGGATACCCCGCAGGAGACGCTGCGGGGTGTCTTGCTGTAAGGGCCGCCGGAATCGCGCCAGCCCAATCCCGAGCGGGGCGGGCATGAGCGGCATGCGGGCCGGAGGCCGTACAGGGGAGCCGGAGGCTGACACGGGGACGGGAGGAAAAAGATGGCAGCGAAAAGAGATTACTACGCGGTGCTGGGAGTGGAGCGCGGCGCGGACGACAAGACCATAAAGAAAGCATATCGGAAGCTGGCGAAAAAATACCACCCGGATACCAGCGCAGGCGATGCCCGGGCGGAAGAGAAATTCAAGGAAGCCACAGAGGCCTACGAAATCTTGAGCGACCCCAAGAAGCGCAGGCTCTACGACCGGTTCGGCCACGCCGCCTTCGACGGCAGCGGGGCGCAGGACGCCGGGCCCCAGGGGAATCCTTTCGAAGACATGTACGGATTCGGGAATTCCGGCGCCTGCGGAGGGCAGGGCCCCCGCCCGGGGGGCGGGGAGCCACGGGGGGGTGCCGCTGGCGGGGCGGGGCGGACGCTAAGGGTCGTACCGGGTTGGGCTCCTGGGGGTGGGGGACGGA
>CAMQOJ010000532.1 GCA_947003375.1 uncultured Lachnospiraceae bacterium | reverse complement strand
ACAGCTAACGCATACTAATAGGACGCAAGCTTAACCAAGGCGTAAGGGATGTCGGTTCATGAGGCGATTGCACCGCAAGGTGGTTGCACCGCCTGTCAGTATTCGGTTTTGAGGGCACAGTTAGAATCTTATTTGGGATTTTGTTATAAAGACACAGGAAAAAGAGGTTTCGTATATCGAAATACTCTTTTTTTGTATATGGATTTCAGAACAGGATATGTCGTCCGCAGAGGAGGAAGCGCATGGAGATTATGCTGGTGGAGGATAATGAGGCGATTATCATGGGGCTGGAGTACCTGCTTTCCCAGGAGGGATATCAGGTGGTGACGGCCAGGAACATGGCGCAGGCAGAGGATTTTCTTGCAAGGCTGGATGTGGGGCTCGTGCTCCTGGACATTGGGCTTCCTGACGGGGACGGCTTCCAGCTCTGCAGGAAGGTGAAGCGGGAAGGACAGACGCCGGTGATATTCCTCACGGCGAAAGAGGATGAGACGGATGTGGTAAAGGGGCTTGATATGGGTGCAGACGATTATGTCATCAAACCCTTCCGCAACAGGGAGCTGGTCTCGCGAATCAGAAGCGTGCTGCGCAGGAGCGGAAAGGGCACGTCCGTGCTGCGCTGCGGGGATATCGCCCTGAACACGGAGACAGGCAAAGTGACGCGCGGCGGCAGCGAGATTGGGCTGACGAAGCTGGAATATAAGATTCTGAGCAATATGATGTCCTGCCCCGGAAAGCTTTTTACCAGGGATGAGATTCTGTCGGATATCTGGGATATATCCGGGAACTTCGTGAACGACAATACGTTGTCGGTGACCGTGAAGCGCCTGCGGGAGAAGCTGGGGGACAGCGACGGCCGGCTCATAAAGACAGTGCGGGGCATGGGATACAGGCTGGAGCGCTGACGGTGGTACTGTAGAAAGGGATGGCTTGGATTCGATGCCTGATAGCAGGGAGCGTGCGAGAGTCCGCAAGAGCAGTGGAAGGACAGAAAGGGATGGAAATATGGTCTGGAATAAGGAGCTGAAGTGGCTGGCAGGGATGTTTCTGGCCTTTTTCTGTACAGGGGTCCTGGCCATGAACCTCTGTGTGGCAGTCTATGGGAGCCATATGCGGGCGGAATATCACAGTCTGTTGGCCGCGGTATTCGGAAATGTGTCGGAGGCCTATCCAGGGGTGGCCGAGGAAGAGCTGGTATCCATCCTGAACCGTGAGGGCAATGAGGACCTGGGTGCTGAACTCCTTGGGAGGTACGGTATCCTGGAGGGATATGCGGGCGCGTCCTTTGCGGGACAGGAGAGACAGCTCGGGATGCTGTACGCAGGGCTGAACCTTTTCTTGATTCTGTTTTTCTCCTGCATGGGCATTCTGCTCTATCGATATTTCAAAAATCGTCAGGAGAGGATTTCAGGGCTGGCAGGGTATATGGAGGCCCTGAACCGAAGAGGCTACCGGGTGGAGGTGGAGGACAATGCTGACGATGAGCTCAGCGGACTGCGTAATGAGCTGTATAAGCTGACGGTCTACCTGAAAGAGCAGGCAGAGGCCGCGATGACGCAGAAGCGCATGCTAGCGGACGCTCTGGCAGATATCTCCCATCAATTGAAGACGCCCCTTACCTCCGCCACAGTGCTGCTGGACAATCTGTCCGAGAACATGGATATGGACCACACCACCAGGCAGCGCTTTCTGGCAGAAGCTACCAGGCAGCTCACCGGCATGTCCTGGCTGGTGACCACGGTGCTGAAGCTGTCGAAGCTGGACGCGGGGATGGTGGAGCTGGAGCGGGCCTGGATTTCGGGGAAGGCTCTGGTGGAGGATGTGGTGCGGCGGCTGGAGATCGCCGCGGAGTGGAGGGGGATTTCCTTTTCTCTGGATTTTCCGGAGCAGGTCAGCCTGTTCGTGGACAGGAAATGGACGGAGGAGGCGCTGCTGAACATCGTCAAGAACGCCATAGAGCATAGCACTGACGGCGGCATCGTGGAGATAAGCGGAGAGGAGAACGAGGTCTACGTCCAGATAGCCGTCCGGGATCACGGGGAAGGGATGACGCGGGAGGAGCAAAGAAAATTGTTTCAGCGCTTCTACCAGGGAAATTCCGCCAGGGAGGACAGCATAGGCATCGGGTTGTCGCTGGCCAAGGAAATCCTGGAGAAGCAGAATGGCTATATAACGGTGGACTCCTACAGGGAAGGGGGCACCGTTTTCATCCTGCGGTTCTTGCATAGAAATGCGTGAGGATGCAGATGGAGTAAAAATATAAAATGTCACGGAAATGTCATTTTAGCCTTTTATACTGGAAGCGTAAGGAACGGTTGAAAATGATTTCAGGAAAGGAAGGCAGATATGGGAAATATGGGACGGAAAGGCTATAGCGAAGCAGAGGAGGGAATGCCCGAAAGGGACTCCGCCCGCTCAGCGGAAATCCTGCGCACGGAGCATCTGCGCAAGGTATACGGGACAGGGAACAATGAGATCATCGCGGTGAACGATGTAGGCATCTCCGTGGCACAGGGAGAGTTCGTGGCAATCGTGGGGAGCTCCGGCAGCGGGAAGTCCACGCTGATGCACATGCTGGGCGGCGTGGACAGGCCCACCTCCGGCAGGGTGTTCATAGAGGACGAGGATATCTATCGGATGGACGATGACAAACTGGCGATATTCCGCAGGAGGCAGGTGGGGCTGATCTACCAGTTCTACAACCTGATTCCTGTGCTGACGGTGGAGGAGAACCTGACGCTGCCCTGCGAGCTGGACGGCCGGGAGCCGGATCCGGAGCTGGTGCAGGAGCTGGCGGGGATGCTGGGTCTGAAAAGAGTCCTGAACCGTCTGCCCAACGAGCTCTCCGGCGGCCAGCAGCAGCGGGTGGCCATCGGCAGGGCGCTGATTACAAGGCCTGCCATCCTCCTGGCGGACGAGCCCACGGGAAACCTGGACACCCGGGCCGGGAACGAAATCATGGAGCTGCTGAAAGTCTCCAACCGCAGATACAGGCAGACCGTGATCCACAATCTGGAGCTGGCGAAGCAGGCGGACAGGGTCTTAAGCATCGAGGACGGCTATGTGTCCGAGGGATATTGGGGGGTGGCGGGATGAATGTATTGAAGAGATGCTGCTACCGCTCCATGAAGGAGAACCGCAAGCGCACCGTAGTGACCATCATCGGAGCTGTCTCTTATACACATCTGACGCTGCCGACGAAGAGACTCGTGTAGA
>CAMQOJ010000531.1 GCA_947003375.1 uncultured Lachnospiraceae bacterium | reverse complement strand
CAATTATTTTTTTTCCTGTGGTGAGCGTAATCACCGTATCCGGTGTCTCCTCCACAATTTCGAACAGATGTGGGTTCAGGAGGACCTTCACGCCGTTCAGCTTCGTCACTTCTATCATACCGAATGCCCCTCTTCACTTCGATGCCTCTTCTTACAAGAATGTGGGGGGCAGACCGCTGCCCCCCGCCAAAGGACATTATAGCATATTCTAACTAATATTGCGAGAACTATTTTATCGCTTCAAATTAGTTAATTCTTCCAGGAGCGTATCCGACACGGTTATGATACGGCTGTTAGCCTGGAAGCCACGCTGTGTGGTGATCATCTCCGTGAACTCCGAGGACAGGTCCACGTTGCTCATCTCCAGCTGGCCGGTGGACATGTAGCCGCCGTCCGCGGTGATGTCCACGCCGATGCCGTCGAAGGTGCCGGAGTTCAGGGTGGCGGAGTACAGGTTATCCGCCTGCTTCTCCAGACCGGACGCGTTGGCGAACCTGGCCGTGGCAATCTGGCCCAAGAGCTTGGTCATGCCGTTGTCGTAGCTTGCGTAGATTTCTCCGTTCTGCTGGATAGCCACACCGATCATGGCGCCTACGCGGCGGCCGGAGCCGGTGTTGTACTGATTGTCCTTGCCGTTGGTGGCTCCCGCGGTGGAGGTTCCCTTGTTGTCGAAGGTCGTCAGTTGGGAGATGTCCAGGTTAATCTTCTGGAAATTGCCTGCATCACTAGGTGGATTAGCAGTAGTATCATTTAATACATGAAAATTCAAATCAAACTTCTTCGGATCGACAGGAGTACCAGCAGTAACAGTGCCGCCAGGATTAATTGTCGCTTCCGTAAATGTCGAAATCTTACCAGTCTTCTTGTCAAATATGACCTGTTTGGTCCCCATCAGCTTATTCATTAATTCAGCGTAAGCTGCAGCTTCCTGCTCGTCAGTCGCATTTGCCCCAGCCAATTTCCCTGCCGGCACCTTCGCCCCTGTGGAATCCTGAAGTTCGACAAGCTTCATCGTATACTTATATTGATCCGCCGCCGTCGTAACATTGCCATTCGCATCTTTTACTCCCTCATCCTGCTTAAACGAAAACTTAGCCGTATACGTATACCCCAGCGAATCATAGAAATTCAGGTTCACCACCTTGCCGCCGTCAGAAGTCACATCCGTATCGTTCAAATCAATGATACCGGACATATAAGCCTCACTGGTAGCCTCCGGCGGATAAGTCATATTGGCGGAGCTCATGATGCGCAGGGCGGACACCGTATCCTTCTTGATGCCCCTCACATCTCCGGTCTCCGGATTGATATCCGGCTGCCATCCCATGACATTGTAACCGATGCTGGTCATGGCCAGGTTTCCCGCTCCGTCCACATAGAAGGAACCGTCCCTGGTAAAGTAGTTCTGCTTGCCGTCGCTGACCACGAAGAAGTTCTCCCCCGTGATCATGATGTCAAAGGGATTGCCCGTGGACTGGCTTGCGCCCTGGGCCGTGATATTGATATTGATGGCGCTGGTCTTCACGCCCAGGCCGATCTGCCTTGCGTTGACGCCGCCCGTACCAGTAGTGGCGTTGGCGCCGCTGGCCCTCTGGGTGGTCTGGCTCATCAATGACGCGAACGTCATGGTGCTGTATTTGTAGGCTACCGTGTTCACGTTGGCGATATTGTTACCGATAACGTCCATTCTGGTCTGGTGTGTCTTCAGTCCCGACACGCCAGAGAAAAGCGATCTCATCATAGTGCTTGCTTCCTCCTATACTCGTGGGTGCATCCGTCTGCCCTTTCCGGCGCGGCATTCCGGCAGCGCCCACTCGCTATACATGTTGATTGGTAAATGTCTTTCAACGAAGCATGCCCCTCTCTGTCATTCGAGGGGCTCATGACCCCCTTGAGGTCCGGTCACATGATAACTGCCCCGTTGATGTTCGTGAATATGTTCTCATCTGTCTGCGTACTGTCCATTGCTGTGACCACTGTCTGGTTCGGCACGTTCACAATGAATGCCAGCGAATCTACAATCACCAGCGAATCCCTGATGCCCTTCTGCTCCGCCTTCCTTGTACCCGATGCCAGCCGCTCCAGCTGATTGTCGCTCAGCTCGATATTGCGGTCAGACAGCCTGCCCATGGCATGCTTGGAAAACTTAAGGCTGCAGTCTCCGGGCTGTGCCTTACGCTGCAGGACATCCTGAAAGGTCAGACCATCCTTGGTCTCCCGGACCGGCATCTTCTGAGCTTTGCCCAGATACTGATCCGTCAGCTGCGCAATGGACATATAGCCATTGTTCTGAATATCCATCCCTGTATGCTCCTTTTTGTCCTGACAGGAAATTCCGCTGCCAGTGATGCCGTTTACGCTCCGCCGCTTCCGTTGGTTCCTTCGGTGCCCTCTGTCCCTTCGGTATCAGGCTCGTCCTTGTCCTCGCCTTCATCGCCGCCCTCGCCTGCGGCCTCGCGCACTTCCTTCAGCTTCTCGATGTACTTCTTCAGCTTCTCCACGTTCTCGTCTGTCAGGAAGCTCTTCTCGTAATCGGTCATCTCGTTATAAATCTTCTCCAGCTTGTCGATTTTCTCTGCATAGGACAGGTCGATGCTGCTTATCACAGGAAGCTTATTCAGCTCTACCGTGAAGTCGTATGCCTTGTCGAATGCGTTCTTGTAATCCAGATCCACAACGGTATCCAAATCTTCCAGCGAATAGAGGGACTCATCGATGGCAAGATATGCCTTGTTGTTCTCGAATACCACATAGTCCACCTTGCCGTATTTCAACTGGGACTCTCCCTTTGAGTTGGTGGTCTTGATATAGACCTCCTGACCCACCAGAGAAGTGGCCCTGGCCAGCTCTGAAGTGGCTGCCATGTTCTGCATCTGCTCTACCTGCGAGAACTGCGCATACTGGGAAATGTACTCCGTATTGGAGGTAGGCTCCAGGGGATCCTGATACTGCATCTGCGCTACCAGGAGCTGCAGGAACGCGTCCTTGTCCATGCCGTTGTTGTCAGAGGACGTAGCCTTCTTCAAAGAGTTCTGGGTATCCGTCTCCACGAACTTGCCGTCTTTCACGGGCGCCATCAATATGCTCATCTGCTTTCTCCTTTCTTATCTTTTTTCGTCTCCGGAAACACGTTTCCGTGCACTCCTTCATTAATGAAATAGAGCATTCACGCGGTGTACTCCACCGTACTGCCCACCGCAGTCATCCTGTCCGCCGCAG
>CAMQOJ010000530.1 GCA_947003375.1 uncultured Lachnospiraceae bacterium | reverse complement strand
C
Organism: uncultured Lachnospiraceae bacterium; assembly: GCA_947003375.1. GTDB lineage: Bacteria > Bacillota > Clostridia > Lachnospirales > Lachnospiraceae > Acetatifactor. Next base: position 3,219 of record CAMQOJ010000530.1, on the reverse strand, counting down.
CGTGAAACCAGACGGCATAGCGCTGACTGGTTCAATCGCATGATCACATCAGGCAGTATTCAGCGTTATGCAGTATATTTCCGGCCAGTCAATCCGCCCTACTGCTCCATCTGCCTCCCCAAAAACCCCGCGGCCGACTGCAGCAATTTCTGCTCCACCTCCCCCATGCGGGTCTTGTTATCGTTCTGCAATAGCACCACGCTTCCAATAATATCCCCCTCGCAGAGAATCGGCGCGATGGCCTCATGCTGGTACTCGTCCCCGCCCTCGTCGCAGACCGGGATGAAGCTCCTGTCCCCCCTGGTGGCCATGATGGTCTCCCGGTTGTGGATCTTCTCCTCCATCTGCCTGCTGACGGACTTGTTCACCATCTGCTTGTAGCCCCCGGCCGCAGCGATGAACTGGTCCCTGTCCGCAATCAGCGCCGCATGGCCAGAGACCTGGGCCAGGCTCTCCGCGTACTGCTTGGCGAAGGTGCTCATCTCCCCGATGGGGGAATACTTCTTCAAGATGACCTGCCCCTCTCTGTCCGTGAAGATCTCCAGGGGATCCGACTCCCTGATGTGGAGCGTCCTGCGGATCTCCTTCGGAATGACTATCCTGCCCAAATCATCTATACGTCTCACAATTCCTGTCGCTTTCATAGATATCGTCCCTCCATTTGTCAAGTTTATCAAGGCTTCGCAAGAAGCCTTTGCTTCATCGGAAGCCTTCGCTTCGTTCAAAGCCTCTGCTTCCTCAGCCTGTTCCAGAAGCCCTTTTATCCATATGACGTGGAGTTAGTATCTGTAAAAAAAGGAATTATATGCATGTTCCGCCGATGCTAATCTTTTTCATATCCATTCCTTTTATAAAGCATTAAAAACACCAGCACGCTGATCGCAAGCTCCCACAACAGCACCGCCATGTCCAGCGCGGAAATCACATATCTCTCCCCATTCGCCAACCGTTCCGTCATGCCTGTCATGACCCCGGTGAACAGAAATCCCGAAATTTTGTGGAGCCCCTCCGACAGGTTCCCGAATACCGGTATCATCATGAACACCATCAGGAAGGGATAGGCGATCAGATTAGCATTCATCTGGTTCTTGGCGCAGATCCCCACGATCATCCCCAGCACGCAGCTGGTCAGGGAAGCCACCGCGCTCACCAGGAAGAAGGGAATCCAGGGCACGATTTCCAGGGAAATCCCGCTGATGAAGAGCACGATGTAGTTCACTGCCATCAGCAGCGCGAAAGGAATCAGGATGCTGCCGAAAAAATACTGCACCCCTGTAATAGAGGATGTCATAAGGGCCCGCAGCGTATGGTTCTCTTTCTCCTCCGCAATGGAAGTCCCCACCATGATGAAGCCGTCCGCGCAGATATTCATGCTGATGCCGATATTCAAAAGCATCCCGGTGAGGAACGGCACCAAAGTGCCCTCCGACCTGACTCCGTAGAGGATCTTGCACGCATACACCATCCCGATGACGATCAAAGGCCCCATCATGATCATCGTGTTCCGGCTGATGCACAGCCATTTAATCTGCGTCACCGCAGCTAATTTATGCAGGCCTGCGCCCCTCCGCGCACCGCCGCACATGCCCATCTCTGTGGGCTGCATCGTTCCATCCATACTTTTCATGTCAGAAATCTCCTTGTATCATATATTTAGGTTGTTCAAGGGATACCCATAAACCCTTTGACCTGCTTCTTTACATCTCCTTGTATGCTTCGTCCTGCATTCAAATTCATAGTTCAAGTTCATACATTCAAATCTTTCCCCGTGACCTCCAGGAACACGGTCTCCAAGGTGGGCTCGCAGGAATGGATCCGCATGATCTCGTCCCCCTCCATCCACCGGGTGATCTTTACGATATTCTCTGGATTCTGGGCAAGCTCCATCTCCCTGCCGCCTGCCAGCAGCACATGGTATTTTTTGTTCCGGTTGTACTTCAGGCAGATTTCCTGGGGAGAGCCGAACTCCACAATCTCCCCGTCGTGGAGCAGGGCCACCCTGTCGCAGAGCTTGGTGGCCTCCTCCATGTTGTGGGTGGTGAGGAAGATTGCCATGCCCTGCTCCTTCAGCTCCAGGAGCATCCGGTGGATGGCCACGGCTGTGGTGGGATCCAGGCCGCTGGTGGGCTCATCCAGGAACAGGACCCTGGGCTTGTGCAGCACCGCCCGTGCCAGGACCAGGCGCTGGGTCTGGCCCTTGGAGAGCTTCCCGGCAGGTTTGTTCTTATGCTCCGCAAGCCCTACCTGGGCCAGCACCTGCTCCACCCTCTCCCGCGGCACTTTCCATATCCTGGCGAACACGGCCAGGTTCTGCCATACGGTCATCTTCTTATAGATGCCGCTGTTGTCCGAGACCACGCCGATGTTCTCATAGATGGACTCGTCGATGTTGGCGGAGTCCGTGCCCAGGAGCCTGGCCTCCCCGGAGGTCTGCCGTAGCTGTCCGGTGATGATCTTGATCGTGGTGGTCTTCCCTGCCCCCGAGGGCCCCAGGAAGCCCAGGATCTCGCCCTGGCGCAGGGTCATGTTGATGTCCTTCAGCGCCAGCTCTGTTTTGAAGCGCTTGGAGACATGCGACAGAGATAGAAGTACATTCTGTTCCATACAATTATCCTCTTTCCTTGTTTTTTATGTGGGTGCGACGTTCACGCCCCCACTACAGCCATCTTACCACCCGCCCCCGCCCCTGTGGGAAAATATGCCCAAACGGAAGGAGGCGCTGCCTGAGCGGAATCTCACATCCACTCTGTCAGCGCCCTTTTCATCTGCTTTTCTTTCTGCAGCAAATGAAACTGTATTTTTTGTCAATATTCCCTCGCTTTCAAAAGCGTCTGCCATCAGGCGCTTCCTTACAATCGCGAGATATATTTCTCTTTATCAGCATCGGGAATTTGTAAGGCATCCATAGCTTGTTCTACGGACCATTTCGTAGTTTCCATCAATCTAATTTTTACAGGTGTGTTGGCTCCCCCTTCTTCTGGTAATAGCTTAGTTTTGGCATATGCTTTGATCAGAAGTGGTAACAGAATGCGTTGGATACAGGCGGGAATCGGTTGGGATTATTTATCTCCATAGTGGCCTCTACAGTGGGCGATGTAGATTCGCTCGTTTTCCATGTGGTAGACGAGGCGGTCTTTTTCGTTGATGCGACGGCTGTATTCGCCCTGCAGATCGTCAGAAAGGGGTTCGGGTTTTCCGATTCCTTTCATGCAGCCGTTC
>CAMQOJ010000529.1 GCA_947003375.1 uncultured Lachnospiraceae bacterium | reverse complement strand
ATTAAACACTTGACTTTTCTGTATTTTTGTAGTAATGTTAAATAACAAATTCGTTAGTAATCTTCATTTCCAAAACTTATACCTTTCGATAATGCCAAAAATGTGACAAACCTTTCGGCATGTCCTCCTGCTCTTCCTCCGGAGCCGGTTCTTGTTTTGCGCTTTTTTCTGTCCGGAATGCCCATTTTCCCGGGATCTTCCACCTGTTTGGACAACTTTTCTTATTATAGGCTGTTGACACCAGGCCCTAATGCCCCTAAAATGTAGCTAACGAAAGCACAGCGGTTCCGCCCCTGCAAAGGGGGGGCAGACGGGAGGTATGATGGACAACTATCTGGCAAGTCTTTTGACCGAACGGGTCAATAAAAGAACAAAAGAAATCGACCGTTGCGATACGGCCGGAATCCTGAACATGATCAACGATGAGGACAGAATCGTCCCGGAGGCGGTAGGGAAGGAGATTCCCCACATCGCCCGGGCGGTGGATATAATCGTAGATGCCATCCGGGGCGGCGGAAGGCTCTTCTACTTCGGCGCGGGCACCTCCGGAAGACTGGGCGTCCTGGACGCCTCCGAGTGCACCCCCACCTTCGGAGTCAGCCACGACCTGATACAGGGACATATCGCGGGAGGGGACACGGCCCTGCGCAATGCGGTGGAGGACAGCGAGGACAGCGAAGACCTGGGCAGGGACGAAATCGGAAGGCTGGGCATCACGGCCTCGGATGTGGTCACAGGCATCGCCGCCAGCGGCAGGACGCCTTATGTACTGGGCGTGATCAGCCAGGCTGCCGCAGTGGGCGCGAAGACCATCGGCATCACCACCAATCCGGACAGCATCCTGCAAAGGGAAGTGGATGTCTGCATCGCGCCCCTGACAGGCCCGGAGGCTCTCACAGGCTCCACCCGGATGAAGTCCGGCACGGCCCAGAAGCTGGTGCTGAACATGCTCACCACCGCCACCATGATTAAGCTGGGCAAGGTGTATGGGAACCGCATGGTAGACCTGAACGCCACCAACGGCAAGCTGGTGGAGCGGGCCCAGCGGATTTTTCGGGACATCACCGGCGGGTCTGAGGCGGATGCCAGAGAATTCCTGGCCGCCGCCAATATGCGCACGAAGCTGGCCATACTGATGTACCTCTCCGGGCTGGACGCTTCGGCGGCACAGGCTGTGCTTGACGAAAGCAGCGGCAATCTGCGCCAGGCCTTCTCCAGGCTGGGAATCGCCGCCCCGCCGGACGCTTCCACGGCAGACGGCGCAGAGCGCTGAGGGAATCGCGATACAGGGAGTTTGGTATGGGGAAATATTACATTGGAATGGATGCCGGAGGGACAGGAACAACCGTTCTGGTGTCAGACGGCAGAAAAGACCTTTTTCTGACAAAAACAGAAGGACTCAACTGCAACAGCTTCCCACTGGAGCACATTGCCAAATCTCTGCGGGAGGCGGCAGACAGTCTATTGGAAAACGGCTATATCCCCGCGGACTGCGCCGGAATCGGCATCGGTGCCGCGGGGAACAACAATCCCGCAGCTTCCGCCCTTCTGCGGGATTGTCTTAGAGGCTGCGGCTTCCGCTGCCCGGTCACCATCTGCAGCGATGCGGACGCGGCGCTGTACGGGGCCTTCGGGGAGGAGGACGGCCTCCTGCTGATTTCCGGCACAGGCTCCATCTGCCTGGGACAGACCCACGGCGGGCTGGAGAGATACCGGGCCGGAGGCTTCGGGCATCTCATCGACGACGAGGGCAGCGCCTATGCCATCGGGCGTGACATCGCGGCCGCGGTGGTGAAAGCGGAGGACGGCAGAGGGCCCGAAACCGCCCTCAGAAACGCCCTGTTCGGGCATTTAGGGATATCCGATTCCTCACAGCTGGTAGGATATGTGTACGACATGGGACACACAAAGAAGGAAATCGCCAGGCTGGCCCGCCTGATTTCCCTGCCGGAAAACGAGGGTGACAGAGCCGTGTCACAGATTATCGAAAGAGCGGTGGCCGGGCTTTTGGAAATGGTCATTGCCGTCTACAGCAAAATGAAGGCACGCTGCGGCAGGCCTGAACTTCCTCTGGTCCTGCATGGCAGCGTGCTGTGCAATAACGCGCGAATCGCGGAGGCGCTGACGGAGGCGCTCTCTGTCAGGCTCCCCTCCCTCCGCATCGCAGAGGCCCGGGCAGATGCGGCCCATGGAGCGGTGGGACTGGCCCGCAGAGATATGGAGACTCCGTGATTTGTTCTGCTCCTTATAAGGCAAGGTCTATAGTGCCGCCGGCCGGCGGAGGCGCAGCTGTGGAAGCCACCTCCGCCGCAGACCTTGTATCCGCCTGAACCGGTATCTCCACGCCGGCAAGCTGTAGGGCCACGCCGCTGTCGCCCCCCTGCGAGGCGGCATCCTGCCTCTCCTTTTCCAGCTGGCTGAAGAGGGCCCGCAGATATTTCATGTCGGCCTCCACAATTTCCCGCATCTCGTCCGCCCTGTGCTTCTTCTTTAGCTGTTCCAGCTCCTGGGGATCCATGTCCGTCCGGGCTGTCTGCATCAGCTCCAGCATCTCCAGCTCCTGCTCCTGGGCCAGCTGCTCCATCTCCTCCTGGAGCTCCTCCATGAGCTGCTCCATCTCCTCGGCGCTCATCTCGGCGAATTCGGCGGCATCCAGCTCCTGGCCCTCCTTACTCCTGTCCTCTTCGTCCAAGCCTGCCTGCCATGTGCCGCCGCCGTGTTTTTCTATATATTCCTCCTGCTGAAGATTCTTCATGCGCTTCTTCGCCACCCGCTCCATCCGCTCCGCATGACGGATGGCGGCCCTGACCTCTCTGTCGTTGTACTTGCCGCTGGCCAGCTTCCTGCGCAGGTTCACGGTCTCGGTCTTGGCGCTGGCCAGGACCTGCCTAGCGTTGCCGGAGGTGGTGGCCTGTGTGATCATGGTGGAAATCCGCCTCTGTTTGTAGCCCAGCTTCTTCAGCTTCTTCAAGCTCTGGCTGTGAATCGTAATCGTGCCTACTTTGGAGCCGTCCTGCCTCTTTATGGTAATCTGTCTTACGCCGGTATTCCTGTTTGTGTTGACCTCTATGCTCATATCGTGACCCCCTTGTCCCTCTGCCGCATCCTTGCGTTTACCAGCTTTTTTATTATATCGGACGTTTCTCCAAAAATGATAAGCAGCGCAGACCCCCGTGTTTAGAAGTTAGCACCATAATCTTTAGGAGCAGACCGACACCCAAAACC
>CAMQOJ010000528.1 GCA_947003375.1 uncultured Lachnospiraceae bacterium | reverse complement strand
AGAATACACAAAATGTGTTATAACAAATCAAAAAGAATTGACACAACACAAAATGTGTTATAACATAATAAGCAGGTTGGATTGAAAAGAGGTCGTTGTCATGATAGGGATAGGAAGCAGGGTTGGACATCTGACGGTGGAGGAACCTAGCGGACAGCGGAAATCGGGATATATTGTCTGGCGTTGCCGTTGTGACTGCGGAGGTGAGATTTTGCTGGATACCCGCTGCCTTCAGAGAGGAACCGTGAGGGACTGTGGGTGCAGAACTGTCGTGGGTCCGGGGCAGAGGGATATCACGGGGATGCGTTTCGGGAAGCTTACGGCAGTCGCTCCCACAGAGGAACGGAGCAGGGGAGGTAACACGATATGGCATTGTCGATGCGACTGCGGAGGCGAAATCAAGGCGGAGCTGCGACAACTAGTGTCAGGTATGCGCAAAAGCTGCGGCTGCCTGAGCCACCCACCCCTGAAGGACTTGATCGGGAAACGGTTCGGACATCTGACAGTTATGGCATATGCCGGAAAGCGGGCCGGGATGCACCGGTGGAAATGCCGCTGTGACTGCGGAAGGGAAACGGTAGTGGGCCAGACGCTTCTACAGAACGGAAAGACGAAGAGCTGCGGCTGTGTTCAGGCAAGCATTTATAAAGAGAATCTGAAACTGATGGAGGGAACCTCCGTGACGATACTGCGGTCCATAAAAAGCGGGCGTCTGATTAAGACCAATACCAGCGGGTACAATGGCGTCTATTATAACAGCAGGCGGGAACGGTGGGTCGCCCAGATTACTTTTCAGGGAAAAACCAAGTATCTTGGTTCATTCAAGCTGCTGGAGGACGCAGTGAAGGCCAGACAGCAGGGCGAAGAGGTATACGATGAATTCCTTAAGCGCATCGAAGGAAATGAAGCGGCAGAAAAGGAATAGCAAGGGGCGGACACCCGGCAAAGATAGGTGGAAATAAAGATGGTGGTATTGCTGATAGGCGGCGGCAGCGCATTGATGAATGCGATGATCGATAAGCTGAATAAGAACGGGCACCGGGTCTATCTGCTGACAGGGCAGAGGGAGGGGTGCTCTTCTTATAGGCATGTATTTGAAAAGTACGATTTTCCATATGACAGCGGGAGCATCAAGGAGGTTCTGGAGAGTGTCAAGCCGGACGTGACGGTGTTCACCGGCGCGTTCGATACGAACTTCGACTGGGCGCAGGCGGGACAGGAGACAGTGCGGTATACCGCAGGGCTCATGAATATCCTGTCTGCATTTAATATATTGAAAAGTGGGAAGTTTTTCTATTTCTCTTCTCAGGAGGTGTATCGGGATTCCCATATTGAAAATGTGACGGAGGAGGAAGCGGCGTTTCCCGGTGGCTTCAAAGCGATGGCGCTGTCCCAGGGAGAGGAGATGTGTGCCAACTACCGAAGGGTGCAAGGCATGGAAACCTTCATAGTGCGGTTCGACCATCTGTACTGGGTGCCGGAAAAGGGGGAGGAGGAGAACAATCCCTGCTACAGGATGTGCCTGGAAGCCCTGAAGACGGGAAAGATTCCTGCCAACAGCAGAAGGGCTTTTTCCATGATTTACCTGAATGACGCTGTGGAGCTGGCCTATCAGCTTTTGTGTGCGGAAACGCCGAAGCACGCCTGTTATCATATCTCATCCTCGGAAGAAATCGGGGAGACGGGGCTTGCGGAGAAGATTCGGGAGGAGATGGGATCCGACATCGAGGTCGTGGACAATACCGTGGGGATGGGCAATCGTCTGGTTCTGTCCAATGAGAGATATGAGCAGGAGTTCGGGCTGCAGATATTCAATCATTATGACGCGGGCGTCAAAAAAGTGGCCTCCTATATGAAGCGGCACAGTGCGGCTTTTCTGGCAGAGGACGACGAGGGCGGCGGGCTGGTGGTGAAGGCGTGGAACGGTACCCGCAAGATTTTCAGGGCAGTATTTCCGTTTTTGGAGAATCTGGTCTGTTTCATCCCGTTCTTTATGCTGAACAACAGAGCGGTGGACAGCCGTTTTTTTGCCCGTCTGGATTTCTATCTGCTGTACGTGCTGCTGTTCGCGGTCGTCTATGGGCAGCAGCAGGCCGTCTTCTCAGGCCTTCTCGCGGTGGCGGGCTTCTGCTTCAGGCAGATGTATGACCGCAGCGGATTCGAGGTGCTGCTGGATTACAATACATATGTATGGATGGCGCAGCTGTTCATCGTGGGGCTGGTGGTAGGATATCTGCACGATCGGCTCAGACTTGTCAAGAATGAGAGCAGGGCAAAGGTCCAATATCTGAACGGACAGCTGAAGGACATCGAGGACATCAATGACAGCAATGTCCGGATGAAGCATAATTTCGAGAGCCAGGTGGTGAACCATAAGGACAGCCTGGGGAAGATATACGAGATTTCTTCCTCTCTGGAGCAGTACGGGCCGGAGGAAGTGCTCTTTTATGCGGCGCAGGTGCTCTCCAGACTGATGGACTGCGAGGACGTGGCGGTGTATACAGTGGCGAACGGCGATTATGCCAGACTTTTTTCGGCCACCTCCAGGGATGCCAGAAAGCTGGGGAATTCTATCAAATATACCGACATGGAGGATATGTACGGAGAGCTGAAGGAGCATAGGGTCTATGTCAACAGGAACATGGCGGAGAAGATGCCCATGATGGCCGGCGCCGTGTATTCGGAGGAGAACATGCAATTGATTCTGATGCTGTGGGGCATTCCTTGGGAGCGTATGACGCTGGGAGAGGCCAACCGGCTGACCATTGTGGGCGCTCTGATTCAGAATGCGGTGGTCCGCGCCAACCGTTATCTGGAAGCGCTTAAGAACAGGCGTTACGTGCAAGGGACCAACGTGCTGGACGAGGAGGCTTTCGCCCAGCTGGTGAAGGCGTTCTCCGATGCCTGCGGGAAGGGGCTGACAGAGTATGTGCTGCTGGAGATCCTTGCCGAGGGAGAAGATTATGAGAAAGTGGCCGACACATTGGGCGGCGCGATCCGCCAGACGGATTATCTGGGGATTTTAGAGGGAGGGAAGCTGTATGCCCTTCTGTCCAATACAAACAGGGAAAATGTGGGAGGAATCGTGGAAAGGTTTAAAAGCGCCGGCTATGACAGCCGGGTGGAGGAGGCGGAATTATGATTCTGGCAAGGGATGAGCGCATCTTCCTGATTATTCTCGCTGTGAACCTGGTCGTCGCTCTCGTCTATCTTCTGGGAGGGATTTTATTTGTGG
>CAMQOJ010000527.1 GCA_947003375.1 uncultured Lachnospiraceae bacterium | reverse complement strand
GCCGCCATCACGGTGTCATGCTTTTCCAGATAGTAATCATAATTGCCGATATAGTTCACGAACCTCTGGGCCGTCAGATCCAGGATCCGGTGGGCCGTCCTGTTGATGAAGTATCTGTCATGGGACACGTACAGCACGGTGCCCTCATAGCTGTTCAGCGCGTCCTCCAGGATCTCCTTGGAGGTAATGTCCAGATGGTTGGTGGGCTCGTCCAGAATCAGGAAATTGGCATTGCCCAGCATGAGCTTGGCCAGGGAGACCCGGCCCCGCTCCCCGCCGCTCAAATCCCCGATGTGCTTGAACACGTCGTCCCCGGTGAATAGAAAAGCGGCCAGGATATTGCGGATTTTCGTATTGTTCAGATAGGGATAATCGTCCGAGATCTCCTCGAACAATGTCTTCTCGCCGTGGAGCACATGGTGTTCCTGGTCGTAATAGCCGATCTCCACGTTCATGCCGAGCCGAAAGCTCCCGCTGTCCGGCGGCAGCACACGGTTCAGGATTTTCAAAAGCGTGGTCTTCCCCGTGCCGTTGTCGCCGATCACGGCCACATGTTCCCCGCGCTTGATCTCAAAATCCACGTTTTCGAACAGGAGCTGGCGGCCGAAGGCCTTACTGAGCTTTTCCACGGTGAGCACATCGTTCCCGCTCTGCTTCCTGGGGGTGAGGCGGATGCGCATGTCCGTCCGGACTTCCGTGGGCTTCTCCAGCACGTCCATCTTCTCCAAGAGCTTCGCCCTGCTCTCGGCCCGGCGGACGGATTTCTCCGTATTGTAGGAGCGGAGCTTCTCGATGACCTCCTCCTGATGCCTGATCTCCCGCTGATGGTTCAGATAGGCGGTTATGGCGGCGGCCCGAAGCTGCTCCTTCTTCACGGCATAGTCCGAATAATTTCCGGAGAAGACCGTGGACCTGGTCTGGTCGATCTCGATGACCTTGGTGGCGATCCGATCCAGGAAATAGCGGTCGTGGGACACGATGATGACTGCTCCCTTGTAGTTCATCAGGTAGGTCTCCAGCCAGGCGATGGAGTTCATGTCCAGGTGGTTGGTGGGCTCGTCCAGGATGATCAGGTCGGGCCTGCGCAGCAGGAGCTTGCCCAGGGCCACCCGGGTCTTCTGGCCTCCGGAGAGGGTGGACACGGATTTCCCGAATTCCTCCTCCGCAAAGCCCAGACCCTTCAGCACGCCTGTGATCTCGCTCTTATAGGAATAGCCGCCTCCCGTCTCAAAGGCGTGGGTCAGGGAGCTGTACTGCTTCATCAGGGCCTCCAGGGCGCTCCCTTCTTTTTCCGGCATGGCCAGCTCGCACTCCCGGATGCGGCGCTCTAAATCGATCAGATTCTGCTTCACCGACAGCACCTCCTCATAGATGGTGTTGGCAGTGTCCACGGCCCCGTCCTGGGCCAGATACCCCAGGGTCTTGCCCCTGGAGAGGGTGACGGCCCCTGCGTCCGGCTCCATCTCCCCCACCAGGATGCGCAGCAGCGTGGTCTTCCCGGCGCCGTTGATGCCCACGATGGCCGCCTTCTCGTAATCTTCTATATGGAAGCCGACATTTTCCAGAACCCTGTTCTCCAGGAACGCTTTGCTTATATTGTGACAAGACAGTACCATTGTTCTATCCTTTCTCCTGTGAAATCCTCTTGGCTTCCTATTTTACATGATAGGAAGGTTCTTTGCAAGGGTAACGCCGGCGAAGTTGCGAAGCAGCTTTTAAGTGCCGCTCTTTTGTGGCGCTTTTGCTGTTGGAAAGGTTACTGTCCACTCGGTGCCGCCGCGAGGTGTTTTCATGCGTATTTTGCATGAAAATCCCGAGACAGCATGCGCCAAAATGAGTTCTTTTGCTCATTTTGTGTGCATCAAGTTACAGTTCACGGAAAACCGTGAACTGTAACTTGGAAAGCGGGAACTGTCAACGCGGATGAAAAAGGATTTGCGTGAAAAAGGAAATTGTTGTAAAATAGCTTTAGTAGCGAAAAGTTTTCAGAGAATGCGTTTCAGAGAAGGGAAGAAGAGGGTGCCGATGGAAGAGAATGCGTACCTCCATGTGGACGGAGGGACTTTGAAGCTGATAGATGAGAAGATGCCGCCCCAGGAGGAGCTGCTGGACCTGGCGGAGTTCTTCAAGGTGTTCGGGGACGGCACGCGCCTGAAGATCCTGTACGTGCTGTTGGCCGCGGAGATGTGCGTCTACGACATCGCCATGGTGCTGGGCATGTCCCAGTCGGCGATCTCCCACCAGCTGCGGGTGCTGAAGCAGATGGACCTGGTGAAAAACCGCCGGGAGGGCAAGACCATATTCTACTCCCTGGCGGATTCCCATATCGTCACGATTTTAAGCCAGGGGCTGGATCATATCGAGGAGTGAGCGGCGGGACGGATCAGTCCTGCGCCGCCGCGTCCTTTGCCGCCTGGAACACCTCATAGCTGCTGCTGCCCAGCGGGGAGTGGTAGATGGTGGTGTCGTCCTGGAATTCCTGGAAGTACACATACCGGGAGGTCATGTTGATGTTGTGGTAGATGCCTTCGGCGATTACCGTAGGGTTGCTGCCGTCCGTCCCTATGCATTTCAGGGCGGCGTCCTGCCCGTTGGTCTGGTAGTAGACATAGCCGCCGCCCACATTGAAGCATTCGATGCGCTCATCGGCCAGCACCTGGATCACGTCCTGGGAGCGGGAGTAGCGGCAGAGCCTGTAGTCGTTTGCTACGTCCATGTAGTACACATAATCCCCCTCCAGCACCGGATTCCACAGATTGCCCCGCCAGATTTCCCTGGGGGCGTCCGTGGCGGTGTCCAGGGCGTAGAGGAAGTGGTTGCCCTGGGTGCCGTTGTAGTAGATGATGCCGTTCTCGGCGCAGGCGGGATTGATCTGGTAGTCGGCCAGCTTCATCTCGTCAGAATTGTCTATCTTCATCTTGGAGAAGGAGATGTCGTCATTGTAGGCGGTGAGGAAGTACAGGTAATCGTTCACAAGCTGGGCGGTGACCACTACCTTGGTGGTCAGGGAGGTGGCGTTGCTGCCGTTGAGCTTGCAGCGCTGGAAGGTCCGCAGGCCCAGGGCGCCCGAGAACCCCGAGTCCTCGTAGGAGATGCCCGTGTGGTAGTAGTAGAGATATTTGCCGCCGGCCAGGATGTTGCGCACCTCCAGGGAGTTGAGCCTGCGGAAATCGGTCTCGTCCGGGTTCATGGCGAAGAGGCCGCCCTCGGGGAAGGAGTTCAGGAAATAGACGGTGC
>CAMQOJ010000526.1 GCA_947003375.1 uncultured Lachnospiraceae bacterium | reverse complement strand
CTTCATACCAATTCCTCCTTATTGGATTTTTGTTTTATGGCAAGGCTGAGACCGGAAAGCTCAGATCCCTTCCAGTTCCCGCCGTTCCACACGCCTGACGCGGGTCCTGACCAGGCAGCTCCCGTCCGCCTCGCTTCCCGCGCAATATCCCAGCAGCAGCGCGTCCTTTGTGAAATACATGGCGCAGTAGCAATATCCGCTGGCTTCGTCCGTCTCAAAGGCCACAGGCACGGAAAAGCTCTTCCCATTGTCCGCACTGGACGCGATGACCATGGGCGTCCGGCCTCCCAAAAAGGCACGATCCGACTTCGCGCGCCCGTTATACTCCGGAACGGGGTTCCACACCGCGTACAGCGTCCCGTTCCCGTCCCGCTTCATGCTCAAAGGGCTGCAGGGTGAGCTGAACCGGGAGGGCTGGCTGGCCGTCCAGGTCTCCCCATTGTCCATGGAGAACATCTCATACTGCACGAACAAATCGGTCCTGGCCCACGCCCAGAGGATTCCCGGAGCCAGCTCCACGAGCCCCGGCTCCTGCAGCCCCGAAGCCGTATTGGCCCAGGGAAGCGAACATCTGGAGCGGGAGCAGGCCCACGTCCGCCCATCGTCGTCCGAATAGAAGAACATCGCCCTGGCGTTGCCGTCCATGCGCCCGTCCCCTCCCCAGGAGCGGTGGCTTGCCACAGGCACCATAATCCTGCCGCTGGCCAGGCGCACAATCCGGTCATTGTTGAGGACAAAGAAATCTTCCTGTTCCGTGCACACGGTCCTCTCGCCCCAGGTCCGGCCGCCGTCCGGGGAACGGCGCAGGAATACCTTGGTTACGGCGTAGGTGATGCGCACCAGATAAAACAGCCCCGGTTTCCCGTCCTCCATCATGAGCAGGCCCGGCGACATCATGTTCACGCCGCCCTCTCCCTCGCATGTCAATATCACGCCCTCGTCCGTCCAGGTTAAGCCCCCGTCAACGGAGCGCATCAGGGCCAGATCCGCAAACGCATGGTCATTAGGCGAATCCCCCTTGAACCTGCTGTACACGAAAATCAACTCTCCGTCCGCAAGCTCCAGAAAAGTCCCCTCGCTGTTCCGCGGATTGCCGGCCGACGGCGGCAGCTCCGCTGCGACGACGCCGAGATTCTGATACCGCATTCCGTCTATCATATCCTACTCTCCCTTCTGTGGCGGACGGGTTTTCCGTCCGATTCACTCATGTCAGCCAATATCAGCCATATGCCTGCATCAGCCTTTCACGGCTCCCACCATGATGCCCTTCACGAAATATTTCTGCAGGAACGGGTATACCATGATGATCGGAAGCACCACGATTACTGTGGTAGCGGCCTTGACCGTCTCCGGGTTGATGTCCATATTGCTTCCGGCCACGTCTATCAGGTTCTGGGCGTCCTTTTTCTGCATGGTGTCCAGCATCCTGCGCAGCAGGTACTGCAGGGTGGTCAGTTCCGGCACGCTGCGGGTATAAATCATATTGTCGAACCAGGCGTTCCACTGGCCCACAATCTGCCACAGGGAGACCGTCGCCAGCACAGGCTTGGAAAGCGGCATGATGATGCGGACGAACACCTGCAGCGGGGAAGCGCCGTCAATGTTGGCTGCCTCCTCCATCCCCTTGTCGATGGAGAAGAAATAGTTGCGGATGATGATACAGTTGTAAATCGAAAAGCCTCCGGGCAGTATGTACACAAGGAAATTGTTCGTCAGATGGAGATTCCTCATATTGATATATGTAGGAATCAGGCCGCCCGAGAAGAACATCGGTATCAGCAGGATGCCCGTGATGAGGCGCCTGTAGGGCATCTGGTCCCTGGTCAGCGTATAGGCCGCCAGACAGGTGACTACGATGTGGAAAGCGGTCCCCAGCACCGTCCTGGCCACCGATATCAGCATGGCGTTCAGAATCTCAGAATCCTTGAAGCAGTAGGCGTAGGCTTCAAACGACCATACCTTCGGGAAAAAGTTCACATGCATGAAAGAGATGTCCTGGGCTCTGGAAAAGGAGCGCACAATCATGTCCCAAAAGGGTATGAGAATCGTGATGCAGAACAGAATCATGAACACGATATTGAAGACATCGAACGCCTTACTGTAGACCGACTGCTGCATCTTCTGCGGCTTATATTGCTCTTCTTTATTCTTCTTTGCCATTTTCATTTCCTCCTTCCTATCTTCCTGCTATATAATCCTGTATTCCGGATTCGCCTTGCGCGCGAACCAGTTGGCGAGCATCACCAGCAACAGGCTGACCACGTTCTGGAACAGGCCCACCGCCGTGGAGAACGCATACTGGCTCTCTATGAGACCCTTCCGGTATACGAATGTGGAAATGACGTCGGACGTGGAATATACCGCATCATTATACAGGTTGAAGATCGGGTCGAATCCTACGCTGATCAGGCTGCCGATGCTGAGGATCAGCATGGTGCACATCGTGGGCATCATGGCCGGCAGCGTCACATAGAGAATCTTCTGGAAACGGTTGGCCCCGTCGATCATGACCGCATCGTAGAGCTGGGTATCGATACCGGAAATCGTCGCCAGGTAGATGACGATGCTGTATCCCGTACTCTTCCACAGGTTCACAATCAAGTAAATCGGGATGAACAGCTTCTGCTGTACCATGAAATACAGCGGCTTCTCAAAAATGCCCAGCCCCACCAGAACCGCGTTCACGATGCCGTTGGTCGGGGACAGCATCTGGTAGACAAAGGTACCCACCACGACCCAGGACAGGAAGTGCGGCATATAGGTAATCGTCTGTACGACCTTCTTGAACTTCAGGTTCATCAGCTCGTTCACCATCAGGGTAAATATGATGGTGACCGGGAAGGATGTAAGCAGCGACAGCAGACTGATCTTCACCGTGTTCAGCAGCACCCTGGAAAAGTTCGGATCGGTGAACACCTTCTGGAACTGCTTAAAGCCGCTCCAGTCGCTCCCCCAGATTCCACGCGCCATCTTGAAATCCTTGAACGCGATAGCGATTCCCGGCATGGGCATATAGCTGAACAGAATCAGAAGGACGATTGCCGGAAGCGCAAAAAAGTAGAACGGCAGATATCGCCTCATCTGTTTCATGCGCTCATTTCGTTTTTTTGAAGCGTCTTGTTTCATTGGATTCCCTCCTTTTGGTTATTTGGATTTGCTCTCGGAATCTCCAGGCCCTATTCTCCGCGGCTTTCAAGACCCCATTTTTATAAATCTCCCCTTTCTCAAAATAAATGTGATTCGTTCCGGCTCCGGCCGATACAGACT
>CAMQOJ010000525.1 GCA_947003375.1 uncultured Lachnospiraceae bacterium | reverse complement strand
GATCCTCATCTGTCTCGTGGGCTCGGAGATGTGTATAAGAGACAGGTCGTAGATGGGACAAGAAGAAAAGGCTGGCTTCTACCGTTTGCGGTGGAGGCCGTTTTTTATGCACAGGCCCTTGCACAAAGCGTTTTGGCGCTTGAAATGTGCCGCTGAAGGGCTCAGGGGCCGCGCATATGGGAGCACGCCCGGCGTGGCTGTGCAGCGGGCAGGGCAGAGGGAAGTTTCCCTTTCGATTCGGAAAGCGAGGAGGCATGAACATGAAAAAATCGTTGGAAATCAGATGGCATGGAAGAGGAGGCCAGGGGGCAAAGACCGCGGCGCTCCTGCTGGCGGATGTGGCGTTCAAAGCGGGAAAGTTCGTCCAGGGCTTCCCTGAGTACGGCCCGGAGCGCATGGGAGCGCCCATTACGGCTTACAATCGGATCAGCGAGGAGCCCGTTACGGTCCATTCCAATATCTACTCTCCCGACTACGTGGTTGTAGTGGATGACGGTCTGCTGGAGAACACGGATGTGACCCATGGGCTGAAAGAAGACGGAGCCGTCATCATCAACACGGAAAAAGAGAAGGAAGAGGTGCTTCCCCTCCTGCACGACTACAAGGGAGCAGTCTATACCCTGAACGCCAAAGACATCTCTATGAAGACGCTGGGGAAGAATTATCCCAATTCCCCCATGCTGGCGGCGGTAGTGGCGGTGTCCGGAGCCATGGAGCCGGAGCGGTTCATGAAGGAAATGGAAGCCTCTTTCCATCATAAGTTCGCCAAGAAACCGGAAGTCATAGACGGCAATATGAAGGCTCTGGAGATGACCTTTGCGGAAATCGCCAAAAGCTGCTGAGGACAGGGGCCTCTGTACATACGACTGGACATATGAGAAAGAAAGGCAGGAGAATTCCATGATAAGCGACAGGATAAATGAGAACACCCCCTGGCAGGATATAACGGAGGGGAACAAGATCTTCCAGGCGGCCACCTCCAGGGAATTCCACACAGGGGAATGGCGCACGTCCACACCGGTGTGGGACAGAGAGAAATGTAAGCAGTGTCTTCTGTGCACGCCGGTATGCCCGGATTCCTCCATTCCGGTGAAGGAGAGGATGCGCGGGGAGTTTGACTATGACCATTGTAAGGGCTGCGGCATCTGCGTGAAAGTATGCCCTTTTGGCGCGATTACCATGAAGGAGGGAAAGTAAATGGCTGTGAGAGAACGTTTGTCCGGCAACGAGGCGGTGGCCTATGCCATCAGACAGATCAATCCTGACGTGATGCCCGCATTTCCCATCACGCCCTCCACGGAGATACCCCAGTATGTGGCGAACTACATCGCCAACGGGGAGATAGACACGGAGTTCATCCCGGTGGAGAGCGAGCACAGCTCCATGAGCGCCGCCGTGGGAGCCTGCGCGGCGGGGGCCAGGGCGCTTACGGCCACCTCCTCCTGCGGACTGGCCCTGATGTGGGAGGAGCTGTATGTGGCGGCTTCCAACCGGCTGCCCCTTGTGCTGGCCCTGGTGAACCGCGCCCTGTCCGGCCCCATCAATATCAACGCGGACCATTCCGACAGCATGGGCGCAAGGGACAGCGGCTGGATTCAGATCTACGCGGAGTCCAACCAGGAGGCTTACGACAATTTCCTGCAGGCCTATCCGATTGCCGAGCATAAGGACGTCATGCTTCCGGTGATGATTTGCCAGGACGGCTTCATCACGAGCCACGGCGTGGAGAATATTTTGCTGGAGGAGGATGAGAAGGTCCGGGCATTCGTGGGGGAGCGGAACCCGGAGCACTATCTCCTGAACCCGGAGGAGACGCTGGCGGTAGGGCCTTACGCCGTCTCCAGCTATTACATGGAGACGAAGCGGGGGCAGCGCCAGGCCATGATCGATGCCCGCAGGGTAATCCTGGAGGTGGCGGAGCGCTTTCGGGAAATGACAGGCCGGGAATACGGCTTCTTCGAGGCCTACCGGATGGAGGACGCGGAGTATGCGGTGGTGCTCATCGGCTCCGCGGCGGGCACATGCAAGGCGGCCATCGAGCAGATCCGCAGCACCACAGGAAAGAAAGTGGGCCTGGTGAAGATCAGGGTGTTCCGGCCTTTCCCGGAGGAGGAGATCGCCGCGGCCCTGGCGGACGTGAAAGCGGTGGCGATCCTGGACCGCTCGGAGATGTTCTCCGCCACGGGAGGCCCCCTGGGGGCAGAGGTGAGGGCGGCGCTGTACAAGGTGAAAGGCACAGCGGAGGCCGTGAACTATTTCTATGGACTGGGCGGCAGGGACATCACGGTGGAAGACTTCTGCCAGGTTTACGAGAGGCTGGAGCGGATCGGGACAGAGCACAGGATAACGGATATGTATGATTACATAGGGCTCCGCAGCCGGTAAAAGCGCGAAGACCTGCACCGGGTCATCGGGTGTTTGGGACAAGAGAGATTTTTTATAAGGAGCAGAGCATGGAAGCAGTATATAATTTTAAAGAAATGATGAACAGACCGGAACGCCTGGCGCCGGGGCACAGGATGTGCGCGGGCTGCGGCGGGGCCATCGCGGTACGCGGGGTGCTGCGGGCGCTCCATGAAGGGGACAGGGCGGTGGTGGGCAATGCCACGGGATGCCTGGAGGTGTCTTCCTTCATGTACCCTTATACGGCATATGAGGACAGCTATATCCACAATGCCTTTGAGAATGCGGGCGCTACCCTTTCCGGCGTGGAGACTGCCTACAGGGTGCTGAAGAAGAGGGGCAAAGTGAAGGAGGACTATAAATTCATCACCTTCGGCGGGGACGGCGGGACCTATGACATCGGTTTCCAGTCCCTGTCGGGGGCCATGGAGCGGGGCCATGACATGGTGTATGTATGCTATGACAACGGCGCCTATATGAACACAGGGACCCAGCGCTCATCCGCCACTCCCCGGTTCGCGGATACCACCACCACGCCTGTGGGGAGGGCTTCCGACGGCAAGGTGCAGACCAGGAAGGACCTGACTGCCATCATGGCGGAGCACCACATCCCCTATGCGGCCCAGACGACTTTCACCAACAATTTCAAGGACCTGCACACCAAGGCGGAGAAGGCCATCTACACGCCGGGGGCAGCGTTTCTGAACATCTTTGCCCCATGCCCCAGAGGCTGGGGGTATGAGCCATCGGAGCTCATGAGCATCTGCCGGACGGCAGTGGACACCTGCTACTGGCCCCTGTATGAGGTGGTGGACGGAAAATGGATTCTGAGCTATGAGCCGAAGAACAAGCTTCCCATAGAGGAGTTCCTGCGCTCC
>CAMQOJ010000524.1 GCA_947003375.1 uncultured Lachnospiraceae bacterium | reverse complement strand
CAGCAGCACCACGCAGGCAAACCAGAACTTCTTCAAGGGGAACTCAAACCTGGCAAAGCCGTATCCCACCAGCGTGCACACCGCGATCTGCAGCACGGCGATGCTCAGGGAGACCAACAAAGTATTCAGGAATGTCTTCCCGTAATCCATGAACTGGGTGGCCAATTGGTAATTGTCGGTGGTAAAATGCTCCGGCACCGCGATGACCATGGCATTGTACAGATCCTCCTCCGCCATGAAGCTGATGGAGATCTTGTTCAGTATAGGCTGCAGGATCAGGAAGCACATGCCGAAGAGCAGGAACACCCGTATGATCCGGTACGCGATGTCCGATATCTTCTTCTTCAGGAGGTAACCGCCGGAATCCCGGTTCCTCTCCCAGAATGTCTTATCTTTTTTTACTTTCACAGCTGTCTTAGTCATAGTAATAGACCCCCTTCGATATGATCAGCGAGCTTACGCCTATGATTACGATAACGATTGCAAAGTACACCCAGGCCATGGCCGAGGCGAATCCGTAATCCAGCTTTACGATCATGGTATCGCTGATCTTCTCCATCACCTCATTGTCAGACCTCATGCAGAAATCCACGATGGTGTAGATCCAGTTCACCAACAGCAGGGAACTGATCATGGGAAAAGTGATTTTGCACATGCTCTCCCACTTGGTACAGCCCTCGATATCCGCCGCCTCATACATGCTGTCGGAGATGGTCTGCAGGCCCGACAGGAAGATGATGATCTGGATTCCCGACGCGATGGCCACGTCATAGATGCTGTCCACCACCTCGAACACGATCTCGAAGGCTTTGGTGCCGATGCCCGCCGTTGTCAGGATATTTTCGATGGCGCCGGTGATGCTGGTGCCTCCCCCGGTGCTGTTCTCAATGGTGTTCTGGAGGCCCGACAGCAGGGCATTGTCATATTCCACCCCCAGGATGACGCCGGATGAGATGATCACGGGCAGGAAGAACACCGCCCGCACAAGGGCCCTCCCCTTAAATTTCTGGTTCAGTATCAGCGCCACGAAGAAGCTGAATACCATGATGGCGAAAGAATTGACCACCATCTTCCCCAGCTGTTCCGTCAGCATCCGGTTGAACTCCGTATCCACCGTAAAGGCCCTTTTGTAATTCACCAGGCCCGCGAAGACAGAATTGATGCCCTGGGGGCTGACCTCCACATTACTGAAACTCATAAAAAGCGACTGGAAGAACGGTCTCACCATAAAGATGAGGAAGCCCAGGATAAACGGCAGGATGAACAGATACCCCGCTATCGCCTTTCTCTTCAGAAGCCCTGTATATTTCTTTCCATAATTCATAGCAACACCCCTTTCTCCCTAGCGGACTGTCTTATAATCTCTGGCCGGGACGACGCCGTCCTCTGTGGTATAGTCCTGATAGCCGTAGTTTACATATACTTTGGTTCCGTCCTCGTAAGCGGTGCAGGAAACTTTATCCGCCAGCCATTCATGGCCTGTCATCTTCTGGTTAAAGGTGTGTCCCAGTTCCGCGTTGTACCTGGTATAGATCTCGATCATCCTGTCATGCCAGGCGTCGTAGCCCGCTCCGAAGTACTCGGTGTAAAGGGTTTTCTGAAGGGCAAATGCCGTCTCCTCCATGAGGGTGAAGGACAATCCCGCGCCATACTGGGCGGATAACAGCAGTTCCTCCTCATAGTCCTGCGTCAGGTTCAGGGACTCCCCGGTATAGTTCACATAGCCGTGCACCGCAAGCTGATAAAAAGGAACCGTCCTGTCCAGGATGGTGTACTCGGAACCGCTTAAGTCCATATTTGCCACCATGTCGGTGTAGGCCATGGCGTAATCATTTCCCATATTGGACATGATTCCCTGTCCGGAAGCGCTGACCTCCTTAAGGAGAGCTTCCTGCTGTTTTAACTGTGCCATACGGCTCATGGGCTCATCTTCGTTGAAATCGGAAGACAGCTCACAGCCTATATTCTGGAAGGAGACTCCTCCGCCCAGTTCCTGCGCCTCTGCGGAAAGATTCCGCGCCATCTGGAGGATTTTTTCCCCTTTCAGCAGATAATAGGAATCCGACCCCTCCATATCCATATAGGTCACGGTGGAATAGGGATGCAGCTCCGCTACCTCCTTGCTGACAAGTCTGGCAGCATCCGTAAATACGAAAAATCCGTCTGTTAAGCCGCTGTCATTGGCATAATCGGTAATGCCGTCCAGATAAAGTTTCATGCCGTTATCCCTGATATAGGAAATCAGTAACCGGAGCTTCTTCTTACCGCCCAGCTCCGAAACAGGCCTGGCATCCTTCAGAAGCTTCTGCTGTACGCCTCCGTTCATCCACCCGGTAAGCTTCACATAGAGATTGGTCATTCCTTCTGCGTTGATCTCCCGCAGAATCTCTTCCGCTTCCTCAAAGGAAGTCAGTTTCAGGGGTCTGGAAACCGGTATCCCCAGAACCTGCTTTGTCTTGTCCACGGCTCCCAGGATTTCGATTACGGCCGGAGTCTGGGTGTCCTGCTTCGATGTAAAAGCTTCCCCGTACTTTTCCTTCAGATATCCCTGCCAGGATTTCGCCATGTCCACATAGCTGCCGTACTCCCCCAATCCGTACCGGCTCACCATCTTCTCCTCCGGCAGATTTTCTTCATACACATACATCTCGCCGTTGTATTTGTCCGCCACGTCATACTGCTCCCTGTGGGCGATGCTGTACACGGCATTCACGAAATTATAGCTGTTGTTCCGACCGCTGATATCCGCCTGTACTGCCGCATAGGGCGCCCCCTCTTCCAGGATGCAGAGGAAAGAGCTGTCCTCCCTGGAAATGCCGAACACATTGAAGTATGTCCTGGTCTCATGCACCAGGGCCGTCCTGCCCTGCGCCATGTCCCAGCCGTACACATTGGAATAATAGCTGTTCTGCGCCACCTTGCCAGTGTTGAAATCAATCAGCGCCCCGCCGCCCTCGGGCACCAGCAGGAAGCCATTGTCTTCGGTGCCCCCGGCTCCGAAATAGGGAAGGACATTCAGGTACAGCAGGGGGTAGTCTTCCTTGTACTCAATCTCTCCCAGGGGCACTTCCACCAAAAGATCATCCCCGTCCAGGCGGTAGACCATGTTCACATTGAATACCGGCTTCTCCGAGACGCTGCTGGTCATATCCAGTTCCCTGTCGGACATGTAACCCTCGTAGGTATAGCCGGCCTGCTCAAAGAACTGCTCGAACTTCACCTTCACGGTATCCTTGGTGGGGCTGCGGAGCACATAGATGGCCGCCGTCTCCAGAATGGGAT
>CAMQOJ010000523.1 GCA_947003375.1 uncultured Lachnospiraceae bacterium | reverse complement strand
GAACTGTGACCTGGCCGTGGAGTGCGCCAGGAAGGCAAAGGCGGAAGGGGTGGGGCAGTTCATTTTCATGAGCAGCATCATCGTGTACGGGGACAGCGCGGGAATCGGGAAGCGGAAGGTGATTGGCCGGGACACTCCGTTAGCCCCGGCTAACTTCTATGGGGACAGCAAGGTCCGGGCGGAGAAGGGCTTAAGGGAGCTGGAGGATGACGGGTTTCGTGTAGTCATCCTGCGGCCGCCCATGATATACGGGAAGGGTTCAAAGGGGAATTATCCGCTTCTGGCAAAGCTGGCGGTGAAGCTCCCCTTTTTTCCAAAGGAGGAGAACCAGCGGAGCATGCTCTACATCGGGAATCTGTGCAGGTTCGTGGAGCTGATGGTGGAGAACGGGGAGAGGGGGATTTTCTATCCCCAGAATGAAGAGTACGTGCGCACCGCTGACATGGTGGAGGCGATTGCGGCGGAGCATGGGAAGCGGATCCGGCTGATAGGAATCTTCCATCCGGCCCTGTGGCTGCTGGGCAAAATAGGGGGGAAGCTGGGGGGCCTGGTGGATAAGGCCTTTGGAAACATGGTCTACGAGAAGGAAATGAGCGACTACAGGGAAGAATACAGGGTGTACGGGTTCCGGGAATCCGTGCACCTGACGGAGAGCCGGGATGCATAAG
This sequence comes from uncultured Lachnospiraceae bacterium, assembly GCA_947003375.1. GTDB lineage: Bacteria > Bacillota > Clostridia > Lachnospirales > Lachnospiraceae > Acetatifactor. The sequence continues at coordinate 2,617 of CAMQOJ010000523.1, read as the reverse complement.
ACAGTGAGCATTGTGACTGTGACCTACAACAGCGAGAAGACCCTTGGGGCCACCATGGAATCGGTGCTGGACCAAACCTGTACGGAGATCGAGTATCTGATAGTCGACGGGGCTTCCACGGACGGCACGGTGGCCGTGGCGGAGAGCTACAGGGAGCGGATGGAGCGGAAGGGAATCCGGCTCCGCGTGCTTTCGGAGAGGGACGGGGGCATCTATGACGCCATGAACAAGGGGATACGGATGGCCACCGGGGATGTGATCGGAATCCTGAACAGCGACGACTGGTATGAGCCGGATGCCGTGGAGACGGTGCTGGGGGAGTTCGAGAAGGGCGGGTGCGACCTGCTGTTCTCGGATATCAGGCTGCACAGGGCGGACGGGAGCTGCTTCGTGAAAACGGCCAGGCTGCGCAGGTTCCAGACCTCCAGGGACTGGAACCATCCCACCATGTTCGTGGAGGCGCAGGTGTATAAGGGGCATCCCTTCCGGAACCGGGGGATCCACGACGACTACGGGTGCTATCTGCAGCTGGTGAGGGAAGGGTATCGGGTCAGGACGCTGGGAAAGGTGCTGGCGAACTTCCGCATGGGAGGGGTCAGCAACCGCAAGAGCCTGAGGGAGGCTTTGCGGAGGATTCGGGACCGGTATGTGTGGTGCTATCGGGTGAATGGGTATAGCAGGTGGTATTTGGTGGAGTGTGTTGCCATTGAGTGCGTGAAGATGGTCTTTGGGTGAGTGCGCATAGATTTTCTAAGCGGCCAGGAGGGGCGTGGAACTTCTTGGCTGCGCGGACGAAAATGTTCTGCTGCATGTGCCGCCGGACGCGGCCAGGGGGATAAGATGAAGATAGGGATTGATCTGCTGTGGGTCCGGCCGGGGATTTGCGGGGGGACGGAGTCCTATATCAGGAACCTGATGGAGGGCTTTGGGCAGTATGATAAGGCCAATACGTATGTATTGCTGGTGTCAGGGGATAACGGGGAAAGCTTCGCGTCCTATGACCGGTATGCCAATATGGAGCGGCTGGCGCTGCCGGTGGAGTCCGCCAGCCAGCCGAAGCGGATTCTGTGGGAGAACCTGCATCTGGACAGGGTTGCCAGGCGGCTGGGAATCGACGTGATGTTCATTCCGGTGTACAGCATGCCTTTGACCTATGGCAGCGGCATTCCCTATGTCAGCGTGATACATGATCTGCAGGCGCTCCACTATCCGGAGTATTTTTCGGCGGGCAGAAGGGTGTTCCTGAAATGTATGTGGAGGCATGCCTGCAGGGCCTCCGCCCATGTGGTCACCATATCGGAATACTGCAGGGAGGATTTGGCGCGCCATTATCCGGTGGCGGCCAAGAAGTGCTCCGTCATCTATAATCCGGTGGAGACAAAGGCATCGGATATGCCGGTGGGGGCTTTGATGGAAAAGCACGGAATTCAGAGGAAAGATTATTTTTATTGCGTCAGCTCCATGCTGCCCCATAAGAACCTGGAGACGCTGCTGGAGGCCATGGCTGTGCGAAAGCGCAGGGGGGAGGAGAGGCCTTTGGTCATAAGCGGCGTGGGAGGAGACAAGGCTGCTTTTGACGGGGCGGCAGCGAAATGGGGGATAGGGGATTTGGTGATCGACACCGGCTTTGTACCTGATGAAGTAAGAGACTGCCTCTATGAGAACTGCAGGCTGTTCTTGTTCCCCAGCGTGTTCGAGGGATTCGGCATGCCGCCTATCGAGGCCATGCGCAGAGGGAAACGGGTGGTGATGACGCGGGAGAGCTGCCTGGAGGAAGTGACCCAGGGGAAGGCTGTGTACGTGGAGAAGCCTTATGACGCGGAGGAATGGGCGGAGAAGATCGACGAGGCGCTGGCGCTTCCGGATGAGCGGGTGGCATTCGAGGGGTATGAGCTGCGGCATGTGGTGGGAGAGTATCTGAGGGTGTTTGGGGGGTGTTAGGCCTCTTTTTCCAGGAGCTATGGAGGAATCCTGGCAGAGGCTGGCGGGAATACCTGTCGGGAACATGATGCAAGGCGTATACAGGAGAAGGGCCGGAGGTTGGCATGACGGTATCTGTGTGCATGGGGATTTATAATGGAGAAAAATATATTGAGGAGCAGCTGGATTCCATCCTGGGGCAGACGAGAAAGGCGGAGGAGGTCATTCTCTGCGATGACTGTTCCACAGACAGGACGGTGGAGATTGTCCGGCTGTTCATAGAGAGGAATGGCCTGCAGGAAAGCTGGAGGCTGTATTGTAATGGGGAAAACAGGGGGTATCCGGGGAATTTTTATTATGTGATGGGGCTGTGTGCCGGGGATGTGGTATTCCTGGCGGATCAGGACGATGTATGGGCGGAGACGAAGCTGGAACGGATGTGCGCAGTGCTGGAGGAGCATCCGGAGGCGGAGGTGCTGGCGTGCAAGTTCGGGCTGATGGACGGGGAGGGTGAGAGGATCCACGCCGTGATGGCGCCTTCCCACAGCCTGGGCACAGGGAAGCTGCGGCAGGTGGGGCTCCGGGAGATTTTCCGCAAATATCAGTGGCCCGGGATGGTGCTGGCGTATCGAAATGGGTGGTATCGGGAGCGGGGGAGGGGAATCTGTGGGCAGGAGAGCCCGGGGCCTTGCGGGGA
>CAMQOJ010000522.1 GCA_947003375.1 uncultured Lachnospiraceae bacterium | reverse complement strand
TATTTCCGGCTGTCAGGGCTTTCCCTTAAGGTACCACGTCCGAAAAGCGCCTCCTAGTTTTTATCAAATGCGCTGATCTTCAGCATCTTGCCGGTGTCCCCGGTAGGCCTTGGGATGATGTGGCGCTGTACCACGCCGGTGAGGGATTTGGCTACCGCCTCCCCCGCTTCCATGGCCGCCTCCACCGCCGCCACGCTTCCCCGGAATTTTACCGTCACCAGCAGAGGCACCGGCAGGGCGTCCGCATTTGCAGGTTTATTTTTGTCAAAGACCTCAAGCCTCACATCCGCCGCCTTGCAGCCTGCGTCAGCCGCCATGAAGGCGCAGACAAGGCCGAACACCTCCAGCAATCCCACCGCTTCTTCCGCGGAGTCTCTGTCTTCCATGGAAATCTTTTCTTCCATTTACTTTCCTCGCTTCCCCGCATGCCCCACAGCCTGCTTTCCTTTTCAGCCTGCCGGCAATCGGTTTCGTCTCCATCTCGTCTCTGTCCTGTCGGCTCCGGATCCCGGCCCTACTGATTGATGATGGCAATCTTCAGCCCTGTCATGGCCAGATTAGTCTTCAGCGCCTCATTGATCTCCTCCAGCGGGTAGGTATGGGTAATCAGCTTATCCATGGGAAGTCCCAGCTTCTTCGCGCTCTTTAGGAAGTCGAAGGTAGTGGCGTAGTCCCGCAGAGTGTACACCCAGCTGCCCACGGTAGTAATCTCCTTGGAGCAGATGTCGAAGTGGGGGTTGATGGTGGCGTCCCCGCCGTTGATGAAGAATCCCAGCTCGCAAAGCCCGCCGCCGTTGCGGATGAACTTATAGATGTTGGAATGTCCCGCGGGGGATCCGGTGCACTGGAAGGCGAAATCCGCCAGATGCCCATCGCACTTCTCTGCCACAGCCGCCGACAGCGCCTCGATGCCTTTATGTTCCTTGAAGTTCACAGAGTCGGAGGCTCCCAGCTCTTTGGCGAAGTCCAGGCGCTTCTGCTCCCCGTCCACGGCCACGATCTTGTTGATGCCCATGGTGCGCAGGATAGCGATGCAGATCAGGCCGATGGGGCCGCAGCCCTGTACCACCACTCTGCTGTTGAACCGCAGGATTCCGGTGCTCTTGGCCCGCTCCACCGCGTGGATCAGTACCGCGCAGGGCTCAATCAGCACTCTGGAATACAGGTCAAGGTCGCTGACGTTGAACACGGTGGAGCCCTTGCGGATCAGGATATAGTCTGAAAACCAGCCATTCAGGTGGATGTCGTCGTCAGGCAGAAGCCCGTACACGTCAGCACCGCCCACGTTCTGCTTGTTCAGGTCGAACATGGTGATGTCCGGATTGTCCTTGAAAATCATGCAGGTGACTACCTTGTCGCCCAGCTTCAAATCCTTGCCTGCGCTGTCTTTCTTTACGTTTTTCCCCATCTTCACGATTTCGCCGGTGCCTTCGTGGCCAAGCGCCACAGGAATCAGGCTGAAGGGGTCTCTCTTGAATTCATGGGCGTCCGTACCGCAGACGCCGCAGCCCTCTACCTTTACCAGGATGTCGTCGTCACCCACCTCAGGCATAGGGAATTCTTTTACGTCGAAATGCTCCAGGCTCGTCAGCATGGCCACATGGGCGGTCTTAGGGATTGCGCCGCCTGTCTGGCTTCCTGTCCCGCCGGCCGCGCTTGCCACACCGCCGGACATGCTTGCCAGCACTTGTTTCACTATCTCTTCTATCTGTGCTGTATCTGCCATTTTTTCTCCTTTCTATTCCAGTTCCGCATGTGCCTAGACAGTACCGGGCATGGCAGAACGATTTCTGTCCATTAATGCGGCCAGCAATCGTTCTGGGCACTGTCCTGGCACATGCTGTTCTATTCCTGTTCCGCATGTGCCTAGACAGTACCAAGCATGGCAGAACGATTTCTGTCCATTAATGCGGCCAGCAATCGTTCTGGGCACTGTCCTGGCACATGCTGTTTTTAACGGATGCAGAGGCTGTCGGACATGACGCAGCGCCTGCTCTTGGTAAAGCTCTTGGTGCTGGTCAGGCCCTCGCCGGTGCGGCTGGCGATGGTGAAGGTGCAGTACCCTTCGCCGCCGAAGCCCAGCGCCGCGTAGGAAGGGGCGTTCTTCACCAGGATGGCCGTGTCGATCTCTCTTGCGTACTTTGTGATATTGTCAATGTTCTTGGAGTGGATGTGGGCGGAATGGCGGTTGCCGTGCTCCAGCCACACAGCCTTTTCGATGGCGTCGTCGATATCCTTTGCCCTGACCATGCCTAAAATCGGCATCATCAGCTCCTCCGCAATCAGAGGATGCTCCTTTTCGCCCTCGAAGACGATGCAGCGGATATTGTCGGGGACGGTGACGCCAATCATGCCCAACAGTGTCTTCGCGTCACGACCCACACAATTGCGGTTCAGCCCCTTGGGGGTGAGCACTGTGGCGGTGAGCCTGTCCTGTTCCTCCCTGGAAATCAGGTAGCAGCCCTGCTCGGAAATCATGTAGTGCATCAGCTCGTCCGCAATCGTGTCCACGGCCACGATCTCCTTCTCCGCGATGCAGGGGAGATTGTTGTCAAAGGTGCAACCGTTGACGATATCCTCGGCGGCCTTTCTGACATCCGCGGTCTCGTCCACCACTGCGGGGGGATTCCCGGCTCCTGCGCCTATGCCCCGCTTTCCGGAAGACAGCACTGCCGTCACCACACCCGGGCCGCCGGTGGCTACGATGAGAGGGATATCCTTGTGCTTCATCATGATATTGCTGGTCTCCAGAGTGGGCTGTTCCACGGTACAGGCTACATTGTCAGGGCCTCCGGCTTCCAGGGAGGCTTCGTTGATCATGTTGATGGCGAAGATGGTGGTCTTCACGGCCTGAGGGTGGGGGTTGAACACCACCGTGTTGCCAGCCGCCAGCATGCCGATGGAATTGCAGATGACGGTCTCGCTGGGATTGGTGCAGGGCGTGATTGCGCCGATGACCCCGAAGGGCCCCATCTCAATCAGGGTCAGCCCTCTGTCGCCGGACCAGGCTGTGGTCTTCAGGTCTTCGGTGCCGGGGGTCTTGTCCGCCACCAGCTTGTGCTTTAATATCTTATGCCCCACATTGCCCATTCCTGTCTCGTTGACCCCCATCCGGGCAATGATTTCCGCATTCTCATGGGTCTTTCTGCGGATATTGCTGATAATCTGCTCCCTCTGGTCCAGGGACATTCTGCGAATCACGGCCTGGGAAGCCTTTGCCGCCGCAACAGCTTCGTTCATATCCTGGAAAACACCATGGCTTCTCGCCGCAGGTTCCGCCATATTC
>CAMQOJ010000521.1 GCA_947003375.1 uncultured Lachnospiraceae bacterium | reverse complement strand
GCCAAAATCGAAGTATTAAATTATTATACAGAAACCTAAAATAGGAATTGACAAATCTCGGAAAATACCATACCATAAAAGGAAGATAGAGGAGGGGCAGGAGCCGCCTACAGACCGGCAGGATGTCTGTTTCCTTCAGAAGCATATTGTATATAGAAGAAAGGGGTACTGATAATGAAGAGTTACAAGTTCTGGTTCGCCACCGGCTCCCAGGATCTGTACGGGGACCAGTGTCTGGCCAAGGTTGCGGAGCACTCCAGGATTATCGTGGAGGAAATCAACAAGTCCGGCCTGCTGCCCTATGAGGTGGTGTGGAAGCCTACGCTGCTCACCAATGAGATGATTCGAGGCCTGTTCAATGAAGCGAACATGGACGGGGAGTGCGCGGGGGTCATCACCTGGATGCATACCTTCTCCCCTGCCAAGTCCTGGATCCTGGGGCTGCAGGAGTACCGCAAGCCGCTGTGCCATTTACATACCCAGTTCAACATGGAGATTCCCTACGACACCATCGACATGGATTTCATGAACGAGAACCAGTCCGCCCACGGCGACAGGGAGTACGGCCATATCGTCACCCGCATGGGAATCGAGCGCAAGGTGATCATGGGGCATTGGAGCGATGAAGGGACATTGAAGCGCCTGGCCGGGTGGATGCACACTGCTGTGGGCATCATGGAGTCCAGCCACATCCGCGTGGTGCGCGTGGCGGACAATATGCGCAATGTGGCCGTCACCGAGGGGGACAAGGTGGAAGCCCAGATTAAGTTCGGCTGGGAGATAGACGCCTATCCGGTGAACGAAATCGCGGAATATGTGGCGGACGTGAGCCAGGGGGACATCGACGCTCTGGTGGAGGAGTATTACGCGAAATACCGGATTCTGGACGAGGGCAGGGACGCGGGAGAGTTCCGCCGCCATGTGGCAGTGCAGGCGGGCATCGAGATCGGCTTCGAGCGCTTCCTGAAGGAGAAGGACTACCATGCCATCGTCACCCATTTCGGCGACCTGGGCTCCCTGAAGCAACTGCCCGGCCTTGCCATCCAGAGGCTGATGGAGAAGGGGTACGGCTTCGGCGGCGAGGGCGACTGGAAGACCGCAGCCATGGTGCGCCTGATGAAGATTATGGCGGAGGGCACCAAAGACGCCAAAGGAACCTCTTTCCTGGAGGACTATACCTACAACCTGGTGCCCGGCAAGGAGGGAATCCTGCAGGCCCATATGCTGGAGGTCTGCCCCACCATCGCGGAAGGCCCCATCGGCATCAAGGTCTGCCCGCTGTCCATGGGCGACAGGGAAGACCCCGCCAGGCTGGTGTTCACTTCCAAAGAGGGCAGCGGCATCGCCACTTCCCTGATCGACCTGGGGACGAGATTCCGTCTGATTATCAACGAGGTGGAGTGCAAAAAGGTGGAGAAGCCCATGCCCAAGCTCCCGGTGGCCACCTGCTTCTGGACGCCGAAGCCCAACCTCACCGTGGGGGCGGAGAGCTGGATCCTGGCGGGCGGCGCCCACCACACCGCGTTCTCCTACGACCTGACCACAGAGCAGATGGTGGACTGGGCGGACGCCATGGGCATCGAGACCGTAGTCATCGACAGTGACACCACGATTCGCGGCCTGAAGAACGAGATGCGCTGGAACGCGGCTGTATACCGCTAGAAAAAATCCCTTGGCAGACAAGCCTTTTATATGCATAAATCAGGTTTTGCGGAGGAACAGCTCATATGGAAGATGGCAGGATGCAACACATGCCAATCACTTATACCAACACCATCACACAGGAAAACGCGAATTCCATCCGGGCATCCGTTGGATTTTGTAGAATTCACCCGGAACAGCTCCAGGCAAGCCTTGACGGAAGCGCGCTGATTGTCGCAGCGTACAGCCAGAGCAGAGCTGTCGGCATGGCGCGCTTGATATGGGATGGCGGCGCTGTGGCACTGATTCGCGACATTATTGTCGTACCAGACTATCAAATGCAGGGCATTGAAGCGGAATTGATTCGACAGATTCTTGATTTCCTGAATACTAAACTGAAGCCGGGCTTTGGCATTCAAGTCGATGTGATGGCATGGAGCAATCAGGAAAAGATTTATGAAAGTCTTGGGTTTCAGGCTTCGATACCGCAGAGGCGCGGTAGACCTATGCATATCTGTCTGACAGATCAGATTGAATTGACAGACGCGATGTTTCAGCAATAGTTTCAGCAATAATAGGAACGCTTTTCTGTAAGGGAGAAAAATATATTTGACCGGAAACGGAATATAAAACAGGAGGACGATCATGGATATTTTAGAGCTGAAGAAGCATGCCAATGATGTGCGCAAAGGCATCATTGAGGCCGTGCACGGAGCCAAGGCCGGTCATCCCGGCGGCTCTTTGTCCGCGGCGGACATTTTTACCTATCTTTATTTCGAGGAGATGAACATCGACCCGGAGAACCCGAAGATGGAGGACAGGGACCGTTTCGTGCTCTCCAAGGGGCATACCGCTCCCGGTCTGTACTCCACGCTGGCCCACAGGGGATACTTCCCCGTGGCGGATCTCCCCACCCTGCGCCATCTGGGCTCTTATCTGCAGGGACATCCCTGTCTGCAGCATGTGCCGGGAGTGGACATGTCCTCGGGCTCTCTGGGCCAGGGGATTTCCGCGGCTGTGGGAATGGCTATGGGCGCAAGGCTTTCCGGCAGGGACTTCAGGGTCTACACGCTGTTGGGAGACGGTGAGATCCAGGAGGGCCAGGTCTGGGAGGCGGCCATGTTCGCCGGCCACAGGAAGCTGGACAACCTGGTGGTGATTGTGGACAACAACGGACTGCAGATTGACGGGCGGATAGACGATGTCTGCTCCCCCAATCCGATCGACAGGAAATTCGAAGCCTTCAACTTCCATGTGATTGATCTGAAGGACGGCAACGACATGGAGCAGGTTCGGGCCGCTTTCGCCGAGGCCAGGGCTACGAAGGGCATGCCTACGGCCATCATCGCCCACACCCTGAAGGGCAAGGGCGTATCCTTCATGGAGGGGAACGCGGACTGGCACGGCAAGGCACCCAATGACGCGGAATACGAGACCGCAATGGCTGACCTGGAGAAGCTGGGGGCAGCGCTTGGCGGATCGGCAGGGGCGAATTAGGAAAGGAGCGGTGAAGGAAATGTCTGATATAAAAGCTGTGAAGAAGATTGCCACCAGAGAGGCTTACGGCAACGCATTGGCGGAGTTCGGCGAGGCCTATCCGGACTTGGTGGTATTGGACGCGGATCTGGCGGCGGCTACCAAGACCGG
>CAMQOJ010000520.1 GCA_947003375.1 uncultured Lachnospiraceae bacterium | reverse complement strand
GCTCTCCCTTTTCTCTATCGCATCTATCCCCATTCCGATTATATATTCTCTATATAACATAAAAGGAAAGGAGGCATGATGCCAGATGTCAAAAAGACAGATTTTCGAAGCCGTGTTCTTGGCGCTGACCGCAGTGCTGATTGTAGCCAAGGCAATCGACGAGGCAGAAAGGATACCTGGTCTGTACGACAGTGTCGAAGACAAAGAATCCTGAACGAAAGACCCTCCTGTATGGGAGGGCCTTTCCAAATGTCCAGAGGACAGAATTTCAGAAAAAGGAGATGAAGGAAATGGCAGCAAATGTAGAGACAATGTTTTCAGTAAGGGAAAAGCCATGGCATGGGCTTGGAACCATCGTCAGGGAAGCTCCTACATCAGCAGACGCTATCAGGCTTGCCGGTCTTGACTGGCATGTGGTGCAGGAACCAATCTACACGAACTTCAACAAGCTTGTGGATGGCTACCGGGCAAACGTGCGCAGCACAGACAGGAAGGTGCTGGGGGTGGTATCGGATCGGTACAAGGTAGTACAGAACGTGGAGGCTTTCAGCTTCACGGACGAGCTGCTGGGGAGAGGGGTTCGGTATGAGACCGCAGGCTCCCTGCAGGAAGGGAGGAAGGTATGGCTCCTTGCAAGGCTCCCCAGGGAGTACATCATCGCAGGGGACCGCATCAGCCCCTACCTGGTGTTCAGCAACACCCATGACGGCTCTGGATCGGTGAAGGTAGCGATAACCCCGGTACGGGTGGTATGCAACAATACCCTGAACCTGGCACTGGGCACGGCAAAGAGGAGCTTCAGCATGATCCACACAGGCAACATCCAGGACAAGATACAGGAGGCAAAGGACACCCTCTTCATGGCAGAGGAGTACATGGACTGCCTCGGGATAGAATTCGAACAGCTCAGGAGGCAGAAGGTCACGGATGCACAGGTGAAGGAATACATCGAGCTGCTCCTGCCTATGGAGAAGGAGCCTACGCCAATCCAGAGCAAGAACATCATCCGCCTGCGCGAGGATATGATGAAACGGTACTATGATGCCCCTGATCTACAGAAAGTAGGCAATAATGCATACCGGTTCCTCAATGCGGTATCTGATTTCGCCACCCACAGCGATCCACTCCGCAGGACGGCAAATTATAATGAGAACCTGTTCGCCCGCACCGTTGATGGGAATCCCATCATCGACAGGGCATACCAGATGGTGAAGGCGGCATAAACAATCCATTGGACATGCCATCCGGATCCGGCAGGATAGTATCTGCCATGGCAGGAAAATGGCTCAAGGCCAAAGTGGGAAACGGGATGCCTGGGGATGTTTCAATCCCGGTCATCCCTGTCCTGCAGGATATATGGGAAAATCAAGCTGAAAACAGAGGAAGGAGAAATATCATGTTTGAAAAGATACCGTTATCGGGAGTCAGCAATACAGAATGGCTCCGTTTAAGGAAGTCAGGAATCGGAGGCTCCGATGCAGGGGCAATCTGCGGTGTCAACCCCTACAGCAGTGCAATGAAAGTATTCAGGGACAAGACCAGTGATGTAATAGAGGAACTGGATAACGAAGCTGTCCGTATCGGCCATGACCTGGAGGATTATGTGGCGCAGAGGTTCATGGAGGCCACCGGGCTGAAAGTAAGGAAGTCCAACTTCATGTACCGCAGCAAGGGGCATCCGTTCATGATTGCAGATGTGGATCGTCTGGTCGTTGGCGGGGACGCAGGCCTGGAATGCAAGACGGCCAATGCCTACAGCGCAGACAAGTGGGAGGAAGGGAACATCCCGCTCCATTATGTGATGCAGTGCTACCATTATATGGCAGTCACCGGAAGGCGCACATGGTACATCGCAGCAGTGATTCTGGGAAAAAAGTTCATCTACCGTAAGCTGGAGTGGGATGACGGGCTGATCGGCAAACTGACACAGATGGAGGAAGACTTCTGGGTCAACCATGTGATGAAGGGAGCCATTCCGCCCCCGGATGGAAGTAAGGCATGTGATGAGGTACTGGCGCAGTATTTCCATACAGCAAGAAAAGAGAGCAGGATAGAACTTGTCGGGTTTGATGAGAAACTGAAGCGGCGCGAGGAGATCCTTGGCTCCATCTCCGCACTGCAGGAGGAACAGAAACAGATCGAGCAGGAAGTGAAGCTGTTCATGGGGGACAACGAATCTGCGAGCAGCGAATGCTACCGTGTGTCATGGGGGAACGTGGATTCCACAAGGCTTGACACGAAGAGGATCAAGGCAGAGCGTCCGGAGATCTATTCGGATTATGCCAAGGTCTCCCATTCCAGGCGATTTGAAGTGAAAGCAGCGCAGGTGGCATAAGCATGGAGGAAAATGGACTGAGGGATTTATTATCAAAGAGGCTGTACATTGAACTGCAGCTGTTCAGGGATTCCATGCTCCAGAGAGAAAAAGAGGATATCTTCCAGTCTTCCTATGTGATAGAGGTTTATGTAAACCTGTATGAGATCTTCATGGTGCATATCGACAACCTGGATATCGGTATCATGCGCAGACTTCTGAACCTTAAATTTGGAATCATGGAACACCTTTACCAGGAATGGGTGTCCCGGGATGACAGCTTCTTTGATGAACTAAAGGCGTTTGCGTGTGATGGACTGGGAACCCTTTCAGAAGTGGGGAACCTGGATTGCAGAGAGGAGGCGGAAGATGGAAAAAGACCTGATAAGGCTGCTTAGGGCAGAGGAGATCGAGTGCCGGATAGCCATGGTCAATGAAAAAGGGCTGAGCCTGCTGCTCTATAAGGATGCCAGGGTAGACCAGCGCATCCTTGACGAGACCTTCGGGGCATTTGGATGGAAACGGAGCCATCAGTGCATAGACGGGAACCTCTACTGTACGGTTGAGATCCTTGACAGGGAGTCCGGCGAATGGATATCCAAACAGGATGTGGGCACCACAGGATATACGGAGAAGGAAAAATCCCAGGCATCGGACAGCTTCAAGAGGGCATGCTTCAACTGGGGGATTGGAAGGGAACTCTATTCTGCACCGTTCATCTGGATTCCGGCGGCAAAGACAAGCATCCAGAAGAAAGGCGATAGATACCTCTCTAATGAGCGTTTCTCAGTGAGTGCAATCTCTTTCAATGACAATAGGGAGATTGTATTTCTGGAGATTACGGATTCCCATGGACAGGCAGTATATACCCTGGGACAGGGCAATGGCATCCATCAGGGAGACAGACGGCAGAAGGCCAGCCGGAAAGATGGAGGGGCAGACCAGGGGAGGCATCAGGACAAACATCCTGTCCAGG
>CAMQOJ010000519.1 GCA_947003375.1 uncultured Lachnospiraceae bacterium | reverse complement strand
TACGAGATCCTCATCTGTCTCGTGGGCTCGGAGATGTGTATAAGAGACAGAGTACATAAAGGATCATGAATCTTTCTGGAAATCTTCCGTGGACGCTTTGGAGACCTCCAGCGTAGGCGGTACCATCGGCACCCACATAGGGCCCGGCGCCATCGGCGTGGCTTTCTTTTCAGCGGGGGACTGCATATGAGATATGATTTTGACAAGATGACGGACAGGCGGGGCACGGGCTCCCTGAAGTGGGACGTGCCGGAGCGGGAGCTGCCTATGTGGGTGGCGGACATGGATTTCGAGACTGCGCCGGAGGTCAGGGAGGCGCTGACGCGCCGGGTGGAGCATGGGATATTCGGCTACAATGTGGTGACCCGGGATTGGTACGAAGCCTATCAGGGCTGGTGGGGGCAGCGCCATCATCTGGAGCTGGAGCAGGAATGGCTGGTGTTCTGCACGGGGGTAGTGCCTGCCATCTCCAGCGCCGTGCGCAAGCTCACCACGGTGGGGGAGAATGTGTTGGTGCAGACGCCTGTGTACAATATTTTCTTTAATTCCATACGGAATAACGGACGAAACATCCTGGAGAGCCCGCTGGCCTACGATGGCAGGGAGTACTCCATTGATTTCCGTGACCTGGAGGAGAAGCTGGCCAATCCCCAGACCACCATGATGCTCCTGTGCAATCCCCACAACCCGGTGGGAAAAATCTGGGACAGGGAGACTCTGGGCCGGATTGGGGAGCTGTGCGCCAGGTACCATGTATTGGTGCTTTCGGATGAGATTCACTGTGACCTGACGGATCCGGGATATGAGTATGTGCCCTTTGCCTCTGTCTCGGACATCTGCAGGGACAACAGCGTCACCTGCCTGGCGCCTACCAAGGCCTTTAACCTGGCGGGGCTCCAGACGGCGGCTGTGATGGTGCCGAATCCAGTGATTCGCCACAAGCTGGAGCGGGGGCTGAACACGGACGAGGTGGCGGAGCCTAATTCCTTTGCCATAGGAGCGGCGGTGGCGGCGTTCCAAAAGGGCGGGGCCTGGCTGGAGGAGCTGCGGGAATACCTTGCCCGGAACAAGCGTTTCGTGCGACGCTTTCTGGAGGAGAAGCTGCCGGAAATCAAGGCGGTGCCCTCCCAGGCCACGTATCTGCTGTGGCTGGACTGCGGCGCCGTCACGGAGGACGCTGGGAAGCTCACCGCGTTCATCCGTAAGGGCAGCGGCCTGTACCTGACGGAGGGGGAGGAGTACGGAACCTGCGGGAAGCGGTTCATCCGCCTGAATGCGGCGTGTCCCAGGGCGCGGCTGCAGGAGGGGCTGGAGCGGCTGGAGAAGAGCATAGGCAACTGGAAGGGCCGCTGAGCAAGTGGGGTGGCAGCTCATGCTTTAGGGAAAGAGGGGCGTCTCGGGGAAACAGGATGCCTGGCAAACGGAAGTCGACATACGGCAGAAAGGGGAGAGATTGAGGTGAAATGTGTAGGATGTGGAACGGAGCTGGCGCCGGGAGCACTGCTGTGCCAGAGCTGCGGCAGGGTGGTGTCCTCGGAGGATGTGGCGAAGAGCAAGGCCCAGAGCGGACAGCTGACGAAAAAGGAATTCTACAAGCTGCCCGGCATGAAATCCTGCAGGGGCAATATCAGGGGCTGTGCGATCATGCTGTATTTCTGCTCGGGGATGACGATTCTGGCGTCTGTGCTTGTCCAGGCGCTGGTTTCCTCCTCTGTCATGGATGGGATGCAGATTTCGGCTTCTTTCATAGACGGCGCGGTGCTTTTGGCGCTTGGCCTGTGGCTCCAGTTTGGGAAGAGCAGGATATGCGCGATTCTTACGCTCTGCTACGGCATCGTCAATATGGTGATGATGGCCATGGCAAACGGCCAGGTGCAGGGCTGGCTGATACCCCTGGCAGGCGGCTGGGCGATTGCCTATACATTCAAGTTCCACAGCCTGTGGAGGCAATACGTAAAGAGCGGCAAGCTGCCGGACGAGGCGGTCAGGTAGAGGCAGCCGGATGAAAAAAGGCTCATGTCCATATGCTTTCGGGCGTATGGACATGGGCCTTTTTTGCCGATAGAGTATTGAAAAGAGAGGCGAAAGGGATTGACAAAAGGAGCCTACAGGCGTAGTATGATGATATAGCCTACAAATGTAGGCCACCTGCGGAATCAGGTTCCTATAACGGGAACCGGAAGAGAGGATGGGAAGCGGGAAACCGAAAAGGAGGGGCGCAGACATGAACGACAGGATAACGGAGAGCGAATGGGCGCTGATGGAGATATTGTGGCAGGGAGAGATGACCCAGCCCCAGCTGGCACAGAGGCTGGGCAGGAAGTGGAGCAAGAATACGGTGCATACCTTTCTGACCAGGCTGTGCGCCAAGGGGGTGCTGGAGGTGGACAGGGAGCGCTCCCCCCATGTGTACCGGGCCTTAGTCTCCAGGGAGGAGTGCGAGAGGGAGGAGCGGCAGAGCTTCCTGCAGCGGGTGTACCAGGGCAATGTGGGGCGGATGGTGGCCAGCTTCGTCCGGGACAGCCAGCTTTCCGCCGGCGAGGCCCGGGAGCTGCGCAGGATGCTGGAGGACATGGAAGAATGAGGAGCCGCGGGCGGGAGCCGGAGGCAGAGCGATAGGCTCTCGGAATCTTTGGAGACGGAATCCGGCATCGGAGTCGGATCCCCTGGAACAGTGGGGGAATCGGCTAAGAAGAGCTTCGGAAAGCCGCATGATATGCAGTCTGGGGATTCCGAGAGGATATAGCGGGCAAAAGGAGGGGCGTATGGACATCTGGGTGATATGGGAGTATTCGGCGTCGGTTACCGTGATCGGGCTGCTGATATGGCTGATCAAGCTGATTTTTCATGACAAGCTGGACGCCAGGTGGCATTACTACATCTGGCTGGTGCTCCTGGCGCGGGTCCTGGTGCCTGTCCATGTCCGGCCTGTCCCCACGCCCCTGTCAATCTTCCAGGAGATTCCCCTGGGGAAATGGATGGAGATGGGGCGGATCCTGGCGCAGGAGAAGGGGTACGGAGAGCTGTGCGGCCTGCTGGGCCGGGCGTACCTGTGGGGAGCGGGGCTGCTGGGGGCGTTCTACCTGGCCATGTGGGCCATGCTGCGCCTGCAGGTGGCGCTGGCGCCGAAAGCGGACCGGGCCGTCAGGGAGTACGTGGAGGGAATCGCGGCGAAATATGGCTGTAAAGGCTGCAGGGACATACGCGTCCGCAGGAGCCCCTCGCCCTATGTCTGCGGGCTGGTGCACCCGGTTCTGGTGATCCCCGGGCCGGACAGACCGGCGGGCCGGGGCT
>CAMQOJ010000518.1 GCA_947003375.1 uncultured Lachnospiraceae bacterium | reverse complement strand
TGGACGTCATGGCCAGGGCCGCCTTCGGGGAGCTTTTGGAATTTTCCGAGGACTTCTGTGAGAAAGCCGCGGAATGCGGCCACCGCTCCTTCACCATCCTGGCGGGGGCCTTCGACCGGACTGCGGTGGAGCCACAGAAGTTGTCCTATGAGGGGCCTTTCGGCGTGGGATACGGGGTCTGCAGGTATAAGGCCCTGGTCCTGACGGAATCCGCGATTTCCTGGAACAGCATGAGGAAAAGGAGAAGGCCAGACTCCGGGCCCTCCGGGAAAGGGAAGACCCTTATGTCCGCCTGGCCCGGCAGACCATCCGGGAATATGTGCAGACAGGCAGGCAGATTGCCCCGCCTCAGGGCCTGCCCCCGGAGCTTTACGGCACCCGGGCAGGAGCCTTCGTGTCCCTGAAGGAGGACGGGCGGCTCCGGGGCTGCATCGGCACCATCCAAGCCACGAAAGACAGCCTGGCGGAGGAAATCATCGCCAACGCCGTCAGCGCCTGCTCCAGGGACCCCAGGTTCCCCCCGGTGGAGGCCTGGGAGGCAGACCGCCTCACCGTCAGCGTGGACGTGCTGGGGGAGACGGAGCCTGTCACATCCCCCGAAGACCTGGACATGGCCCGCTACGGGGTCATCGTGACGAAAGGCGCTAAGCGCGGCCCTGCTGCTGCCCAACCTGGAGGGCGTGGACACCGTGGAGCAGCAAATCGCCATCGCCAGGCAGAAGGCGGGCATCCGGGAGGGAGAGGCGGTGGCGCTGGAACGGTTCGAGGTGGTGCGGCATTGACAGGCTGCGGCGCCGTCAGGCGGCCCAGGGCGAAGGGAGACAGGAGAAAGACATGGCAGAATTGACATCCATGATGAATATCGGCAGGGAGATGGCAAAGAAGCCGGATTCCGTGGGAATCGGTTCGGCGGAGGAATCGATCCGCTCTGGTGCGGAGCAGGCTTTCCTGAAATTGAAGGGAAGGTATCCAAATGTCTGTCCGGTCCATTTATACGCCCTGGAAGGCGCAGTCCGCAATGTGGAGTTCAACAGCCTTCCGGAGGGCAGGAAAAAAGAGCTGAAAGGTGTCCCGGACATATTCCCATCCCACCAGCGGCTCATTGTAGGTAAAAGCCACGCCGATGTTCCCGGCCTTCTTGCGCTCCTTCCACTCCAGCGCCGTGTCCGCCAGCAGCTTTGGCGGTACGTACATCCCGCCGGCCTCCTCCCTGCCGCCCATGGAGATTTCATGGTTCTGGCAGAAAGGGCAGCGCAGGTTGCAGCCATAGCTCCCCACGGACAGGACATTCGCGCCCAGGCGGAAGTTCCGTAACGGCTTCTTTTCGATAGGATACAGCGCCATGGAGGTGATCCAGCCGTAATTCTCACAGACGATCTCCCCGTTCACGTTCTTCCTGGCGCCGCAGAGCCCCGTCTGTCCGGGGGCAAGACTACAGGATGTATGCAAACCCATCAAGCCCCCTGCGTTGGAAATGCCGCTATCGGCGGCACATACAGCGGAAAAGCATTTCTGCTCAATTGGCGCAGCCGGAAGAATGCCCTCCGGCACATCTCACAGCACTTTAGCATAGATATAGCTGTCAAAGCGCACGTCCATATGATACTTGCTGAATTCTGCCCGCCTCTCCACGGCAAACCCGAATTTCCGCAGCAGGGCATTGGACGCAAGGTTCCCCACCGCCACCTCTGCCGTCACCTTCTCTCCGCCCCTGGCCCTGATCCACTCCAGCGCCAGCCCAAGGGCTTCGCTGCCATAGCCGCTTTTCCAGTACTTCCTGTGGATGCAGTAGCCGATATCATACACTTTTTTCCTCTCATCGGGAAACATGCAGAAGGATCCCACCGATTCCCCTGTGTCCGCAAGCTCGATGACTAGATAATATCCCAGCTCGCTCTCCCCGAGGGTGTCCAGCGCTTTCTGATAAGCCTGATCCACATACTCCGCGGTAGGATCGCTCATATATTTCCCGTTTTCTTCATGGAACCACATGCCCGTCAGAAACTCCAGGTCGGACTTCTCATAATTGCGGACAAGAATCCGCTCCCCCCGCATGGGGTTGTCTATCCTCATAAGTCTTCCTCCTCCCAGCCCGGAATCCGAAGCGTCCGGATATAGGCCGCAAGCTCCCCGGCCATCTCCTCCGCCTCCGGTATCCGCAGATGCCCCGGGGTGCCGGAGCCGTTGCGCCTGAACGTATATTTCGTGATTCCCTCGTCCTGCAGGCCCGCCATCGCTTCCTCTATGGCCCTGTCCCAGGATGGGTCATGCCCCAGAATCGTGGTGCAGCAGATAATCGTGGCATCAGGGTAGGTCTCCCGCAGCTTCCTCAGGAAAGCCCTGTAGCGCGCCCGCCATTCCACGGCCCTGGCACCGTCATAGTCCTCTTTCATATAATCCTCCGGATGGGCATCGTTCTGGCCCACCGCCACCACCACTACCTGGGGCGTGTAGGCTTTGAAATCCCAGGGCACCGCAGGGCCGAAGACAGGGTTGTAGCGCAGCTTGTCCCAGGCGGTCTCCATGCCGATGGCCTCCGGCTCATTGAACCAGCCCGTCCCGTCCAGCAGGGCAATCCCGCCCTGGGCGATGTCGTGTATCTGGGCATCCAGCTTCCTGGCCGTCATCCAGGCGTAGGAATACCAGCTGTTGGAATATTCCCCATTGTGGACCGGATCCGGCTTTCCCACGTACTCCACCGCCTCCGCCACCTCCCCGGCGGACACAGAGTCTCCGTACACCTCCATCCTCCGCTTCGGGTTCTCCCTGGCGGGCAGCAGCCGTTCCCCCTCCCCGATCTCCAGCCCCAGAAAGACCAGCTCGTGGCAGGCATCCTGGCGCTTGAACAGCAGGAGTTCATGTTCTCCGCCACTTTCTATCGGAATTTCGCATTCCGCCGTCCCGTTCTCCGGAAGCCGCAGGAAGGACTGCTCTCCGTCCAGAAGATATCCCAGGAAATTGTCCCAGTAGGCATGGCGGTTCTCCACATGCACCTTCAGCACCTGGCCCGTAAACCTGGCCGACACGCTGGTGCAGGGAAAGATGAACACAGGGGCATGGCTGTGGCTCCAGTCGATTCTGCCGCTGTAGACCAGCAGGGGATTGTCCGGTTGTATTCTCATTTTGTCTTCCTCCTGCACAAAAATCGCTATAGGGCATCGCAAATTGCTCTCTCCTAACTATTCTACCAGAAATCCCCCGCCATGTACATCTAAAAAATTATCCCTGCCGCAATACAGCCACCCCCCATCTATAGGCGGCAGTTCTTCTCCCCTGGTGAGGTAAAACCGGTCATACCGCATCCCCGAAGCCATACTGTACACGTCAAGGAC
>CAMQOJ010000517.1 GCA_947003375.1 uncultured Lachnospiraceae bacterium | reverse complement strand
ATTCTCATCACTCCTTTTTTCACAAAAACATCCCCCGGACGCTGCCCCCTGCCCTCCCGCTCCCGGCGGGCCGGAGGGAGATGCGCCGATGCAGGGAAAACGGCGGGGATATGATATCGCTACCAATCCTCCGCCGTCAGGTCGCCGGAAAAATCCTAATCCGCTATGGCCGCATCATATACCTCCTGGTAGATTTCGAACATACGTTCCATCCCCATGGCCTTCAATGTCTCGATATACTCATCCCAGCTATCGTCAAGCGTGGTCTCTCCTGTGGCCACCTTCGCCATGTACTCCGTGATGTAGTTATCGATGTCCGTCTTGATCACGGAAAGCTCCGCGTTCTGCTCCTCGGTGAAGACCAGGTTCGGCAGGGGCACCACACCGTGCTCCATCAGCTTCATCCTCTGGGCGTTCAGATATACCTCATCGGGGTCGATATCCGAAGACATATCCGTCATCCACACTTCAGGCTGCACGGAAGGATGGTTCTGGGCACCCTGCATAGTAGAGCTGGCCCGTACCGTGCTGATGTCGTCGCCATGGCCTTTGCCTGTAATCCATTCCCACTCGCCCTGGTCATTATACTGATAGGTCTCGCCCTCCACGCCCATCCAGGCCAGCCTGCCGCCCTCCTCCGTGTACAGGGTGTCGGCCCATGCTATCACCACCTCCGGATGCTCGCAGGCATCGGTGATGGCCAGCGTGTTCGCCGTGATGCCGGATGACAGCTGCAGACAGTCATCCCAGGGCGTCAGCGCGATGTAATCCTCGTCATGGTCACGTCCCACTGTGAGGAATGCGCCCGCGTCAAAGAAGGAGCCCATCACGTCCCCGGACTGTCCGGTAGGAGCCTGCTGCTCGAGGGGCTGGGTGAAGGAATTGGGATCCATCAGCCCGTCCTGGTACAGTCTGGTGACGAAAGCCAGGAACTCCCTGTATTCCTCCGTGGCCGGCACATAGGCCAGCTTCCCGTCGATGATTCCCAGCTTCTCCCATGCGGAATAGGGGAAATCCTGGTACTGCATCAGCATCAGCGGATTGCAGTAGGTGTTGCAGAATAGGGGAATCTCGTCATTGGGGTCGCCGTTCCCGTTTGCGTCCTTCTCCTTGAAGGCCTTCAGCACATCGTAGAGCTCCTCGAAGCTGGTGGGCTCCTCCAGTCCCAGATTGTCCATCCACCTTTTGTTGATCCAATAGGCCGGATTTGCAACGCCCTTCAGGTCAATCTCCGGTATGGAGTACACATGGCCGTCAGCTGCGGTGATGTACTGCCATCCGTCCCTCTCGTCCAGCAGCGCCGTCAGGTTGGGGGCATACTGCCTGATCAGGTCCTCCAGGGGAATCATGACGCCCTGCAGACCGTATTTTGCGGCATCCACATTGGATTTATAGAAAATGTCCGGATAGTCGCCGCTGTTGAGCACCAGGTTCCTCTTCTCGTCCAAATCTGCGCCCAGCACATTGGTGAACTCTATATTGATGTTGGCGTCCGCCAGGGACTTCTGCATGGCGATGTTGTCCGTCATGGTGTAGTCGCCGTTCATCCCGGCGAAGGCGGTGAACGTCATGGTCTCCGCCAGCGGGAGGGTGACAGTACCAGAGGCGCTTTCCCCCTCTGCCCCCCCTGACTCGCCCTCTGCCTGGGAGCTTCCTTCCGCTGAGCCATCTGTCTCATCCTGTGCAGATGAGCTCTCTTCCGCGGAAGACGTGTCGTTTCCCCCCTTGCTCTCCTGGGAATCCTTACCGCCGCAGCCTGTCAGCGCGGAGAGCGAAAGAACTGTAGTCAACATCAGCGCAATTACTTTTTTGAACTTCATAACTTCCTCCTTACTTTCCTGTGCGGGTCCTCACATCGGGAGGATCCTCTCATGGTTCCGTTTGCTTCCATTTGATTCCGTGCCCCAAGTCTGCGTCCAGCAGGGCAATTCCACTCATCGACATGTGCGAATCTATCTGCATTATATATTCTGCACATTTTTCCGGCAAGAAACACTTCTCCAATGCCACAGATTGAACAAATGAGCTGCCGGACGCGTGGCCTGTCTGTGGCGCGGCACCGGAGAATCCCGGAAAAAGAGGGAAGGAGGGCTGCGCAAGATACATTATTTCAGTTTATGGCACATCTCTTCAATGGCCGGTTCCGGCTGGTTTTTCCTTCCGCGGAGGGTCCTGGCACCAAAAAAGGCTGCAGCCCCTACAGGCTACAACCTCTGCATCATCTGTAAAAATTCAGAACATCTGCATCCCGATGAATTCCTCGAACCGCGGCAGGGCAAAGGAGATTTCGCCGTATCTGCTCGTATCCAGGACGCCCTTGCGCTTAAGGCGGTCTCTGTATACCGAGAAGAGGCCTGACGTCATGCCGCAGCGGCCTCTGATTTCTTTGACCTTCTTCTCTCCGCTCTCAGCCATCACAGCCAGCACCTTTTTGTCCAAATCGGAGAGCTCAGACCAGATTTTGCTGTATACATATTCGTCAAGATACTGGTCATATTCCGGCAGAATCCCCTCTACCGTCCCAGCTTCCCTGTTCTCCCAGTACAGATACCCCAGCACCTGGAATGCAAAGGGATATCCCCTGGTCAGTCCGGCCATCCTCTCCGCCGCTTCCATGTCCAGCCCGAAGGTATCCATATACCTTTTCCGCACCGCAGTGAAGTTCAAAGCCCCCAGCATTATCTTGGGCGCTCTATATAAAAAGGTAAGGGACTTCTCATTCTGCAGTTCATAGATATTTTCAAACAGACCCGTCATCAGCAGAAAAATGGGATAGTCCTGCCGCAGGAAAATCTGGAAGGAGCTGGCGAATATCCTGATGTAGCTGCAATTTGTAACCTCATCGATTGCAATCAGCAGCCTCCTGTCCCTCTTCTGAACCTCTGCCAGCATCAATTCAATGGCATTCTCAATATCCGTGACCGGAACGGCATTTTCCAGGGATACACCCAGCCCGAACGCGGAAAAATCCAGCTTCGCCTGTAGGAACGCCGAATGCATCTCCGGCAAGCTGTACAGTTTCGCGGCCAGGCTCTGGAGGAGATCTCTGTTGGGATTCAGCTCCAGCACGATCCAGCCTTCTTTTTTCCTGATTTCATCGGCAATGCCGGTCATCAGGACAGTCTTACCGGATCCTCTGACCCCCGTGATCATGTATATCTGATTGGATGGCCTTTCCGCAGTGAAATTCTCAATGATTTCAGCGGTCTGCGGGATACGGGATATATATTGCAATGGCTTTTTTCCGAAAGACAGCGTAAATGGATTGTTCATGGCGGCCTCTTATATATACTGCTTAACGATTTCACTTGCCGTGAAACCAGACTGCATAACGCTGACTG
>CAMQOJ010000516.1 GCA_947003375.1 uncultured Lachnospiraceae bacterium | reverse complement strand
GATATGCCCGCAGCTTGGCCCTGGTGCGGAACAGGGAGGTCTTCACCGTGTTGAGCTTCATGCCGTAGCGCCTGGCGATGTCCCCGTACTCCTCCACGTACCAGTAGCGGCGCAGGAAGATATTGCAGTCCCTCTCCGGCAGCCCGTACAGGAATTCATTCACCAGCCGCGCCAGCTCCGCCGCCTCCACCTCCGCCTGGGTGTCGCGGGCATCGGGCAGGCATTCCGCCAGCTCGTCCAGCGCAAGCTCCATCTCGCCCTTTCCTCTCTTCATGGCATGCTTTTCCTTCCATCTGTCCAGGGACAGGTTCCTGGTGATCGTCCCCAGGAACAGCGCCAGGCGGTTCGGCCGCTTGGGCGGTATGGCGTTCCAGGCCCGCAGCCATGTATCGTTCACGCACTCGTCCGAGTCCTCCCTGGAGTACAGGATGTTCCAGGCGATGCTGTAGCAGTAGTTCCCATAGGCCTTCTGGGTCTCATAGATCGCCTGTTCCTGTCTCCCCCAATATAAATCCAGTATCTGTGCATCCTTCAAGATATGCCTCCCTCCTATGTGCGCCGCGTCCCCGGGCCGCGCAGCCCTCTCCTGTCTCTATAGACGACATAAAGCCTTACAGGTTTCATGGAAATGCAAAAAAATCGGAACAGGAAAAAGGGCAGGAATCCCCCGCCCTTCTCTTACGGATATCTCACATCAGCGGCGCCACCAGCCGCATGATCCTTCCAATCGCCCTGTCCTGCAGCCGCAGCTTCCCGTAATCCCCCTCTTTCATCTCGATGCACTTGCCCAGCGTATCCTGGAAATCCTGCTCCATCACCGCTATCTGGGAATTCCGGTACAGCACCACGCCGCACTCGAAATGGTGGAAGAGGCTGCGGTAGTCCAGGTTCACCGTGCCCACCACCGCCTTCACATTGTCGGAGATGAACACCTTGGCGTGGACGAAGCCCGGCTCGTACTCGCAGATCCGCACCCCCGCCTCCAGCAGCTGGTCGTAATAGGTCTTGGCCAGGAGGAAGGCGTATTTCTTGTCCGGGATGTGGGGCATGATGATGACCACCTCCACCCCCCGCTTCACGGCGTAGCTCAGGGCAGTCAGCATCTGGTAATCCGGTATCAGATAGGGGGTCATGATGTGCACATAGGTATGGGCCGTGTTCAGGATCTCCAGGTACACCATCTGCCCCACCCGCTCCGGCCCCAGGGGACAGACGCTGTAGGGAATGGCATAGCCGTCGCTGGAGCAGCCCGCCTCCGCGGGGAGCCTGTATTTTTCATAGGTCTCCTCCTCCGTCCCGTCCACGTCCCACAGCTCCAGGAACATATAGGTGAACCGCTCCACGGCGTCTCCCGAGATTTTGGCCCCTACATCCTTCCAGTGGCCGAAGCGCTCTTTCCTGTTGATATATTCGTCCGCCAGGTTGATGCCGCCGGTGAAGGCCACCTTTCCGTCAATGACCAGGATCTTGCGGTGGTCGCGGTTGTTGTAATGGGGGGAGAAAACAGGGCGGATCGGCGCGAACATCTTGCAGCGTATCCCCTCCGCCTCCAGCATCTGGGGGAAGAACTCGGGCAGGTTCCACAGCACATTGGTGCCGTCGCACATGAAGCGCACCTCCACGCCCTGCCTGGCCTTCTCTTTCAGGATATCCAGAATCGTCCCCAGCATCTGGCCGCCGGACACGATGAAGAATTCCATGAAGATGAACCTCTCCGCCCTCTTCAGCTCCTCCACCATGTCCACGAATTGGCTGTCCCCCAGGGCGTAATATTTCATCTGGGTGTTGTCATAGACCGGGCTGTTGTCGTATTTCTCCAGGTAATAGGCCAGCTGCCCCATGTGGGGGCTCTCCGTCCGCAGCCTGTCCCTGGTGTCGCTCCTGGGGACCACGTACTTCCTGGTATGCCCCGACAGCTCCGTAAGCCGCTCGTACAGGACCGTAGTGCCCGGCTGCATGACGATGGTCATGTAAAATATGGCCCCGAACACAGGGAATATGGCGATGGGCAGCATCCAGGACAGCTTCAGGTCCGGATTGCCGGGGGCATTGTAGATATAGATCACCACAATGGCGCTGACCGCCAGAAAAAGCCCGTAGAACAGATAGCTGTAATTGCGCAGGAGGATATATCCCACCGTCAGCAGAATGAGCTGCGCCAGAAAGCCCAGCAGGATCATGGCGAACCTGCCATAGATGACCGTCTTGAGCTTTCCCAGCACCTGATTGACTTTTTCTCCCATGTTCATGAAAATCACACTCTCTTTTCTCTATGTGGAAGGGGCCCTTCCGCACTCCCCGCCTTCGGCTTCCAGAAAAGAGTCCAGGTTCACAAGGCAGCGGTAGAGAATCTCCATCTCCTCCCCGCTCAGGCCCTTCACGATGGCCCTGATCATCTTCTTATGGAAATCTCTGTGGTGGTAGAAGGCCTTCCTTCCCTTGTCCGTCAGCAGGACATGTACTACACGTTTGTCTTTCGTACTGCGCTCCCGCATAATATAGCCTTTGCGCTCCAGTCCGTTCATATTCGTGGTCAGGGTGCTGACCGTGACGGAGAGCCGGTTCGCGATCACGGACATGTTCCTGGGCTCCTCCACGCCGATCGCCTCTATGATATGCATATCGTTGTTGGTGATGTCCCTGTACTCCTCGGTGATCACGGCCTTCGCCTCCATGTCCATCACATGGTTGAACAGGCTGACTAACAATTCGTTTATGGAGCGCCTCGTATTCTGTACCATTTATCCCCCGCTATCCTCCCCGGACCATATAATAATAATGTACCCATTTCTGGAAAAAAGTCAATAGGCTTTTCTCTGCCTTCCACCTACCATTCCATCACG
Organism: uncultured Lachnospiraceae bacterium; assembly: GCA_947003375.1. GTDB lineage: Bacteria > Bacillota > Clostridia > Lachnospirales > Lachnospiraceae > Acetatifactor. The sequence goes on along the minus strand of CAMQOJ010000516.1, from coordinate 499 downwards.
CAGGCCCCGCAGGTCAGCCCTGCCCCGAAACCGGACAGCACCAGCCGCATCCCCCGCCGCAGGCGCCCCTCTCTGTTCAGCTCGTCCAGCAGAAGCGGGATGGCCGCGGAGGAGGTGTTGCCCACCCGCTCCAGGTTCATGGGAAAGAGGGAAAGGCTTACGCCCAGGCGCTTCGCCACGGCCTCTATGATGCGCCGGTTGGCCTGATGGAGCACGAACAGGTCCACATCCCCTATGGCGAGCCCCGCCTTTCCCAGGGCCTCCTCCACATTCAGGGGCACCTGGCGCACCGCAAAGGCGAACACCTCCCGGCCGTCCATCTGGAAGAACCTGCGGTAATCCTGCTGCCCGGCCCAGGGATTGGAAAGCTGCCTACCGCCCCCGCCGAGCACCCCGCCCTTCTTCCCGTCCGCATGCTGCACGAAGCCCAGGATGCCGCCCGTCTCACATTTCTCCACGTATACCGCCCCAGCGCCGTCCCCGAAGAGGATGCAGGTGC
>CAMQOJ010000515.1 GCA_947003375.1 uncultured Lachnospiraceae bacterium | reverse complement strand
GGAGAGAAGCTGTTTCCGGCGGCGGCACCTGCTTTCTCGCCAGAATGGACAGCATCAGAAATCCTGTCGATACCACCAACGCAATCCAATACAAATCCAACACCCCCTATGCCATTTCTGCCATGATTCCTTTCATGATGTGCTCCCCCAACAGATAAGCGCCCAAATACAGGCCCAGGCACCCCGTCATCACCGCAATGCCTATGAAGTTGTGATACAGGAAATCAAAATACCCCGGATTCCCCACATCGATATAGAGCAATATACCAAAGGGCATTATCTTCATGATTGCCAGTTCCATCTTCTTGCCCCCCAAAAGCATCTGTATCTCCTGGCGCAGCTCAATCTGTCTGCCTATCTGATTAGCCGAATTCCTGATGATTTCCGCCATATTTCCGCCATTTCTCTTCGCCAGGGCGAAAATCTGGGCGAACTGCGCGATATCCTCGCAGCAGCTCCTCCTGGCCATGTCTACCAACAGCTCCTCCAGGGAAATATTGATATGCAGCCCCTTTTTGATAAGCTTCAGCTCCTGGCAGATGGGGGCTTCCTCCCCGTACATCAAAGCCATGTCCAGCCTGCATTCCAGAAATGCGTTCTCCACAGAATAGCCGGCCTGCAGAGACGTGGCCACCGCCAGAATGCACTCCCTGAACTCAGCGGCCAGCTCCTCCCTGGCCTTTTCCATCTTGCGCTTCCTGATTAGTCCAAACGCAGCCAAGCCTATGGTCGAGAGCGGAATCAGAGCCAGAATGCTTCGATAGAAGAAATACGCGAAAAGCCCCGTCACCCCCATGCAGAAGACCACCGCCTTTAGCATTTCTCCCTTTTTCCAGCCATAATTATGATAAACCTGCCGCATTAAGTTTGTCTTCATGAAACAGCCCTCCCTTTCTGGATAAAGTCCCTACAACGCCACCCGAATCATCCTCTCCGGATTCCACAAAGAGGAACAGCGGATTCAACTTGATTTCATTCTGTTCACAGCAGACCACCTCCGTAATCTCCAGCACCTTTCTGGACTTGTCCCGCAGCCTGCCCAGATGGACAATGACATCCAGGCCGGAAGCTATCTGCTGCCTGATTGCCGCCAGGGGAAGCTCCATCCCCATCAGGACCATGTTCTCCAGCCTGGCCAGCATGTCCCTGGCACTATTGGCATGGCCGGTGGACATGCTTCCATCGTGGCCTGTATTCAGGCACTGGAGCATGTCAAAGGCTTCCGCCCCGCGCACCTCCCCCACGATAATCCGGTCCGGCCTCATCCTGAGGGACGACTTGATCAAATCCCTGATTGTAATCTCATTGCAGCCCTCCACATTGCTGTTGCGGGTCTCGAGCCGCACCAGATTGGGGAGGCCCTGGAGCTGGAGCTCAGCACTGTCCTCAATGGTGATGATCCGTTCTTCCGCGGGAATATAGTGGGACAGGACATTCAGGAAGGTGGTCTTTCCGCTTCCTGTCCCCCCGCTGATGAAGATATTGTATCCGGCCTTTACCAGTCTCTCCAGAAAAGCCGCAGCCTCCCTGGAAATAGAATTGCTCTGAATCAACTGCTCCATAGTAATGGGCTTTTCGGGAAATCGTCTGATTGTGACGATCGGGCCGTTCAGCGCTATGGGATTCATGACGATATTGACCCTGGCGCCGTCAGACAGCCTGGCATCCACAATAGGGGAGGCCTCGTTCACCACCCTGTTGCATCCCGCCACAATCTGCTGTATCACGTCCTGGAGTTTCTCGGTGGACTCAAAACTGATATCCAGCTCCCGCAGCCTGCCATTCTGCTCCACGAAGATATGGTCCTTCCCGTTAATCATAATCTCTGTGACAGAGCTGTCCTCTACGAATATCTGTAGGATGTCCAGCCTGCGCAGAGAGTCGAACAGCTCCTGTCTCAGCCGTCTGCGGATTTCCACCGGATAGACCATCATTCCCTGCTCCAGTATGACCTCATCTATGGTATCCTCCACCTCCGCGTCCGTGAAATCCTTCACAAAGTCCATCTTCTCCTGCACTCTGCCCCGCAGCGCCTTTTTCAGCTCCATATATTCCATTCAGCCATCCCCTTCCTCCTCCAGATTCCTGAGGAGCCCCTTCACCAAATCGGCCAAATCCCCTTTCGTCAGCTGCTCCAGCTCCTCCGGCAGCTTCTGGATATGGGGGAGGGCCAGTCGTTTCGTCTTTCCCAGCACATCGCCATATTCGTACAGTGCCAGAACCTGTTCATATTGGAGCAGCTTCCCCCTGGCAATCCTGTCCTCCCTTGTCAGGGTATAGACATGTCTGCACATCCTGAGGATTTCAAACAGCCCTTGCATGCTCTCGGTCAAATCCAGGACCACATATTCGTATTCCTCCAGCTCCTCAATCCTTTCCAGCAGACCCAGCCATTCCTTGGGCGTGACCGTAATCAGGTTCTGCCCAGACTTCATAGGAGGCACGTAGGCCAGCGCCCCCTTGTGCTTCAGAATCGTCTGGAGACGGAGCCGGAACTTGTCCTTCTGCGCATTGAGGAAATACAGCAGGTCCGCCATATCCAGCGTCTGCATATCCGGCAGAAGCTCCGAAATCCCGGCGTAATGCTCGAAATTCAGATATAGCGTGGGATGTCTGCGCGCCAGCATCAGGCTCATGGTGATGGCAAAAGAGGTCTGCATGCACCTGTGCACCGGGGAATAATTTCCGATGAACACAGTCTTCCGGTTGGTGCGCAGGAAGGGCAGCTGGACATCCGCAGTCTCCATATAGACTCCCAGCAGCTGCTTCAGCACTTCCTCCGCCTCCTGATACTTGTCCACATAGGAAATGTCCTCCCACCTCATGACGCCGCTTTCCCCCAGCACCACCATGCACCGGGGAGAGAGTTCCCGAAGCTCCTGGCAAAAGGCAGACTCCGCCACCACCAGCATGTCGATGCCCTCCCTCTCCACGCCGAGCAGAGTGTCCGCATTCGTATAAGTATGCAGCTCCCACGGCAGGTTCTTCTGCTTCTTCATAAATTCCGTCATCAGCTGGGCATATTCTTCCTCCGCATCGCACAGCGCCATGACCTTGCATTCCCCTTCTCTCAATAGACACCTCCCAGAAACAACAGTACGCTGACCAGCACAGGTCCCGACAGGCAGACTGCGCCTCCTCGCCGTTTCCCATCCCTTTTCCATATCTTCGCTAATGAAATCATTGCCGCAACCAGCAAAGAACAAAACAAGAATACCAGAATCTTTTCCGCGGGCAGATAGCCCGCCGTTACACCGAGGAGCTTCACATCTCCGGCTCCAAGGCCCCTGATTTTAAAAAATGGATATAGAATCGCCATGACAAGCATGGCCTGTCCAAGATACCCCGGCAG
>CAMQOJ010000514.1 GCA_947003375.1 uncultured Lachnospiraceae bacterium | reverse complement strand
CCTGGAGGCCGCCCGGGCCCAGTACCATTCCCTGTCGCCGGTGCGTAAGATTCTGGGCGAGGAGGGGATGAAGGCGATGATGGCTGGATTCGGCTCGGAGGCGGAAAAGGAGGCCCCGGATGCCAGCGCCTGCCTGGCAGGATTCGGCTCGGACAATCCGGTGACCGAGGACAATTACACCGCCGGGAAATGCCGTTCCTATCAGGGCAGGGCCCTGGCGGTGGTGCGGGCCGGGCAGATTGCCGGGAAGGCCCTGCTGCGTGTATCCGCCCCGGGACTGGGGGAGGCCGTCCTGGAGATTGCTGTAGAGGCATGAATCCGGCAGTACAGACAATCATGAACCTGCCATGAATGCGCTTCTTTCTGGCCGTATTTGGCTTCGGCCCGGCAACCTGGCATGGCCTTCAGTGCCATGCCAGGGGGAGCTGCCGGAAGTATAGGTATCCATCCTCCGCAGGCACCATATACTCTACGGTTTCCGCGTTCCGGTCGAAAAGGCGGCGGCTGTCATGCTCCTTCCCCTCTATTGCCTGCCGCAGAACCAGATAGGCAGTTCCTTCAGGAAGCGCCAGAGTCTCCCCTGCGGTGGCGAGCTCTTCCAGCCGTTCTTCGCCGTAGCGCTCCAGCGGACGGTTCGCTTCATCCATCAAAAGCAGCTCCGTCTCCTGGGGCGGCGCGCTGCCGATGATGTTCACGGTGAAGCCCAGGGTAATGGTGTCCTGCTCTCCGTTTTTCGTCCTGCTGACGGATTCGGAGAGGCCATGGCTGAACTTCTGGCCGTCCACAAAGGAATCCGAGGACACCCCGGAACCGGCCAGCAGATAAATCTGGCCGTCTGTCTGCTGGTACACGGGATTGAAATAATACTTTGCAAAGCGGCCCGCGCGGATGTAGAGGTCTGTCTCGACACGCTCTTCCTGGTCGGAAAAGTAGTAATGGGAATTGGCGAAAGGATAATCGCTGACATTGAACTTAGCGTCGGTGGCCTCATGGGTCTCGTCCTCAGGGGCTGTCAGGCAGTAGATGCCGCAGCCATTCAGGCCGGGGAAGGCCACTACGCCAGCGCCCGCGTCATATCCGGTGAAGCTGCCGTAGATTTTCTGTGACCCCGTATCCTTTACCACGCTTTGCCCGCGGCTGTCCAGCTCCAATTCGGGGGGCTCCGGTTCGATAGGCTCTGTGGTCACGAAGACCCCTGCCAGCCGGGCGTCCTGCCCGGGCAGTTCCTCTAGAGCCAGCCTGCCGCCGTTTTCGGACAGGGCACATCCGCCTGAAAGCAGCGGGACAGCCAAAAGGAGCATGGCGGCTGACAGGAATCCGGCAGCCGCCGGGTGCCTGGCGGTCAGCAGGCGCCTGGCCGCAAAAAGGGACTTTACCACCGATTTGTGATGCGGATCTCTAGGTTTCATGTTCCGGTTCCTCCTCTAATTTTCCGTCAAATTTCAGGATGTCTCCTACATCGCACTGGAGATAATAACATATCCTGTTCACCGTGCCGAAGCGCACGCCCTTTGCCTTGCCGCTGCGCAGGATGGACAGGTTCGCCTCCGTGATGCCCACCAGGCGGCACAGCTCCTTGGAGGTCATATGGCGTTCTTTTAATATTTCGTCTAGATATATTCGTATGGCCATTCTCCCGTTCTCCTTTTGCGTTCCATGCAGAGATGCTTTGAAAGGCGCATCCTGTGGTGAAAATCGTGAGATGCCGCCCCTGCGGCGGTTCAGATGAACTTCAGATGAACATATCGTTGTCTTCTTTCAGCCGCTTGCTTTCCAGATACAGGGTGCTCAATTTCCGGATGCCCAGTATGACGATGATTTCCGAAAGAGGGAACAGGATTTGGTGGTTGACGGACAACAGGAAGCGGGAGAAGGCCAGCTGCAGCACATTGAAGCCTACATTGGCCACCAGAACCACTGCCAGGAGCCGTCCGCTGGCAATCCGCAGCCGTTCCATGGCATGGCAGGCTGCCGGGCCGAAAGGGTCAGCCGCGTAATGGTGCAGGAAAACGCTCATCATGAGGAGCAGAGCGATTTTGGCCGCGCTTGGCAACAGTCCCATGACGGCCTGGAGGGCAAGGAACAGCGTGCTGATCTCCAGCAGGAATGTGGCGGAGCCGGAATTGCTCTCCTCCAGGGCGGTAAGCGCGGCCCTGAATTCGGCTCCGCCCTGCACGATGAGGCCGATAGCCAATACCAGCGCGTAGAGGCCCAGCAGAATCCGCAGCCCTGAAAGCGGTTTCCCATGTCCGATATTTTCTGCGGAATGCGCTTCTTCCGTGGAATGCGCTTCTTCCGCGGAATGCGCTTCTTCCGTGGGATGCGCTACTTCCATGGGATACACTTTTTCTGCGGAATGCGTTTCTTCCGTGGGATGCGCTTCTTCCGTGGGATGCACTTTTTCTGCGGGATGCGCTACTTCCATGGAATGCACTTTTTCCGCAGAATGCTGTCCTTCCCTGGAATGGTCCTGGTTCCTGTGCCCCTTCTCCATGCGCAGAAGGAAGCGCAGCAGGAACCATGTCAGCAGCAGGCTGTCGATGACGGAGGCCAGGGCGAATTTCGCGATTCCGCCCGCGGGCATGGGGGACAGATATCGGTCGATGTAAGAGGGATTCACAAAGAACCACAATCCCACGAAAAGAGCTGCCGAAAGCGCCGCCAGCAGGAAGTCCGCCCCGCAGGCCCGGTGCCTGCGTAGCAATACGGCCGCCGCAAGCAGGGGGAGGGCGCCTGTGGCAAGGAACAGGATCCATGCCGCCGCATTGCCGAAGCTGCCTGACAGGGAGAGGCGGCGCAGCAGCAGCCCCAGTTGTTCCCAGGGGAAGGTCATATAGTCCATATCCGTACCTCTTTTCTCTGGAATTATTGTTTTGCGATAATTATGCGTATAGGATAGCACGAAAATTATCGTTTGTCAATAATTTTTGCACAGAAGCACAGAAGCGTAGAAGCGCAGGACGCCCCAAAAGCAGCCGGAGGCCGGGCCGGCTACATCAGGAACCGGGCCCAGTATGCCAGATAGTAGAGCAGCTTCAGGCGGCGCTCCCTGGAGGGCGTCAGGGGCTGGGGCGTCTGCCCCTCCGCCAGGTCGTAGGAATCGGCATCGATGACCTTCAGGGAATCCTGTTCGTATCCGCCCATGGCCTCCCGCAGCTGCCGGTTCAGCTCGGGGCTGTCTATGACCAGCATCAGCTCCGTGTCCAGATAGGCGCTGCGCATGTCCCAGTTGAAGGAGCCCACGGCGGCGATGCGGTCGTCGATGGTGAAGCATTTCCCGTGATAGGAGACACCGCTGTCGTACTCCAGCACTGTCTCTTATACACATCTCCGAGCCCACGAGACAGATGAGGATCTCG
>CAMQOJ010000513.1 GCA_947003375.1 uncultured Lachnospiraceae bacterium | reverse complement strand
TACACGAGTCTCTTCGTCGGCAGCGTCAGATGTGTATAAGAGACAGCTGAATACCCTCACCTTGCTGGCATCTCCCTTGCAGTCATCGGGAACCAATGCCGCAATGTAGCCTATCGCATCATTGGTATAAGCATCAAGTACAGTGCCTTCTTCCGGCATATTGTCCGCCAATTGGGTCTCAATCGGATATGCCTGCCAATGGTAAGCCAATCCTATACCGGATCTGCCTGACTGCAGCATGGTAATGGTATTGGTGTCCTGTGCAGATCTCTGATAATAGGCTAGGCCGGAATCATGCAGATTGTCCATATATTTCGCATAGTCCTGAAAACCGGGCTGCTCAATGGAATAAGTCAGCTTTCCATCTACCTCTGCCCAGGACTGATAGACACCAAAGGCAGGAAGGATAGCCGGAATCTGCGTCAGAGAGTTGTCTATGGACATGGCATAGCCGTCAGAGGGTACCTTTGTAGCAAAATATTCCAGCATCTTGTCAAAGTCGGACAGGCACATGCTGAATCCGTTGTCTTCGGCCGGTACCAGAATCTCGCTGTCGGGATTAGCCTCGTTGTACTCGTTCAACCAGTCAAGCCGGAATGCCAGACCGCTGGTGCTACAGTTTTTGGGCTGATAGCCGGGAACGCCGTAAATCTCCCCATCACTTCCCCTGGCCGCTGCCCATGCATCCTCGGTCAGCGCATCCTTCAGGTATGAAGATGCTTCCACATACTCTGTAATAGGCTTCAGCGCTCCTAAGGACATCAGGGTAAAGAACTCTGTCTTGCTGACAGATACTAGTTGGTAATCCTCCTTGAGCATGAATATATTGGAGCGGGCGGTCTCGGCTTCCGTAGAGGGGGACAGCGTATAGGTGATGTCATATCCTGTGGCCTCTGCGATGATTTTTGCCATAGGATATGCATTGAACTCTTCATCAGTGATTCCGGGGTCTCCCATGAAGAGATTCAGACGCGTCTCTTTCTCATAATCTGTCAGCGATTTGTCCCCACTGGTGCTCTCCGAAGAACCTGTATTGTCCGGCTCTTCGCTTTCCTGTACGCTTCCCTGCTCCGTGTTCTCGGCGGCAGAACCGGACTCTTCCATAGACGCAGAAGAAGATTTCCCATCATCCGATCCACAGCCCGTCAGCATGGTCAGTCCCATTGCCACGGTCAATAACATTGCCAATTGTTTTTTCATACGAAATCCTCCTTGTAAATTTTATGAACATAAATTGCGCTTTGGTCATTTCTCGGTATTATCAATCCGCCTTGAAATCCAATTGCATCAGAAATATCGCCAGCTTTATTTTGTGATGCATGTATATAATTATGCATTCTGACGTTGCATTCTGATGCGCGCGCAAAAGTCATTGTTCATATTTTATATTTTACACTCTTTGGCATGATAATCAATGTGAAAAATCCACTTTCTAATTGTCATTTTTGGTTATTTTATATAATCAGCCCCCTGCTGTTTCATACGTCCCGATACCTCTTCCCCTTTCAAGCCGCCGGGGAGTTTTCCCTGCTCCAGGCACATAGCAGCCGCGATTCCCGCCGCTTCGCCCATGCTATGGCAGCAAATCTGAATCCGGATGGAGGACTGGGCTACAAAGTCCGCTCCAATGCAGCGTCCCGCCACCAGCAGATTGTCCAAATCCGCACTGACCAGGCAATCATATGGAATCTCATACCAAGGCGTGTCAGGACTCCCTTCCGGCAAATCGTCCTGGAACAGCCCCTCTCCCCCATGGACGTCTACGGGATAGTTGCACTGGCTGATGCACCCGTCAAACTTCCTCTGACCCAGCACGTCCGCGGCCGTCAGCTCATATTTCGTGTGGATTCTCCGGCTCTCCCGGATGCCGGGTACCAGGGAGATATTGGAGATGTACGCATTGTCGAAGCCAGGGAAATATTTCTTGTAGAACATGAGCTCTCTGTAGATGAAAGCCTTCCCCCGCATCATAAGTTCCGTCAGTTGCAGGGGATCGCAGGCATCGGTCAGGTCAAAAAATTCCGGATTGTTAAAGGCCACTGCATCCCCTCTCCCCGGTATCTCGAACATGGTCCAGTATGCCATGCTCTGTTCTTCCAAATCTCCTAAAGCTACCGCCTGTCGGAAGATAGGCTTCAGGGCACTGTCCCTTTTCTCCACCACACATCCGAAGAGACCACCCCCTGCCTTGCCGGATCTGGCATTCTCCGAATCTCCCAGACTGTCCAGGAATTCACCCAAGGCTGTCTTGTCCACGCCGTCCATGATATAGCGCAGACTCATGGGTTGGTTGACTCCTGTCTTCGGGTGTCCCGCATCATATCCTGCTCCTGCCAAAACCGCCAGCGAGCCATCCCCGGTACCGTCGATAAATACCTTTCCCTCGATTTTCCGGATGCCGTCCTTACAGGCCACGGCTATGGCCCGGATTTCGCCTTTTTGCGTATCTACCGCACAGACCTTTGCGTGAAGCAGAATCCTTGCGCCGCTCTCCTGGCACATCTGTTCCAAAAGGATGCCATGAACCACCGGATCGGAAGAATTGGGGATATACTTTTCCTGATGATATTCCCTGATTCGCCTGTCAAGCTCTCTATGCAGATAAGAGCACCTGGGCTCCCCGGGCACCCGAACAGTCATGTAAGGCATCACTAACGCCCCTACGGCACTGCCTCCTAGATACCCCTCGCTCTCTATCAGCAGCACATCCGCACCTTCCCTGGCAGCAGCTATTGCCGCAAAAGCCCCAGCACTGCCGCCTCCGCAGACGACTATGTCGGCGTTTAGATATACAGGGAACTCCTCCCACTTTACACAGCTGCTTCCGGCCTGTCCTTCCTGTCTGGCCTTTTCTGTCATCCTGCCTGCACCATCCTTTCTTTTTCGCCTGTAGCCCCATTAGCCTATGAGGCTGCTCTTTCTTACTCGATGAAGTCGGCCCCACGCTCTCTCATACGGGCGGAAACCTCCTCCCCTGCAATCTGTCCCGGTTCCGCTTTCCGCTCCACAGACATGGCAGCTGCGATTCCTGCCGCCTCACCCATACTGTGACAGCAAATCTGAATCCTGATAGAGGACTGGGCTACGAAATCCGCCCCCGCACACCTGCCTGCCGCCAGCAAATTGCCCAAACCTACGCTGACCAGACTGTCATAGGGGATTTCATACCAGGGCTTCTCTGGATCCCCCTCGGGCAAATCGTCCTGGAACAAGTCCGCTCCTCCGTGGACATCCACAGGATAATTGCACTGGCTGATACAGCCGGGAAATTTCCTTTGTCTCAGCAGATCCATGCCGGTCAGCTCGTACTTTGCCCGAATCCTGCGGCTCTCACGGACGCCCACCATAGGCGCTATATTAGAA
>CAMQOJ010000512.1 GCA_947003375.1 uncultured Lachnospiraceae bacterium | reverse complement strand
GAGATCCTCATCTGTCTCGTGGGCTCGGAGATGTGTATAAGAGACAGTGTTCTGGAGAAAGCCGCCGCGCAGTTCGACGGACATATAACAGGACATGTGACATATTTTTACGGCATTTGCCGCCGTTGCTCAAAGCCTCAGAATATAGGCTTGCCTCAAAATATAGGCTTGCCTGAGAATCAGACTTTTTCGCAGGCAGGTCCGGAATCCGGGCTTACATAAAGATTCGGGCCCATGACACAGGTTACCAGATATTTTATATAAGAAAAGGAGATCAACAGTATGAAGTATGTATGTCAAGTATGTGGTTATGTTCACGAGGGCGACAATCCGCCCGCTGAATGCCCTATCTGCCACGCTCCCGCCGAGAAGTTCACAGCGCAGTCTGCCGATAAGACATGGGCTGCAGAGCATGTGGTAGGCGTTGCCCAGGGCGTTCGCGAGGATATCGTGAAAGACCTGCGCGCCAATTTCGAAGGCGAGTGCTCCGAGGTGGGCATGTATCTTGCCATGGCAAGAGTGGCCCACAGAGAGGGCTATCCCGAAATCGGCCTGTACTGGGAGAAAGCCGCTTACGAAGAGGCAGAGCATGCCGCCAAGTTCGCCGAGCTGCTGGGCGAGGTGGTGACCGACTCCACCAAGAAGAATCTGGAGATGAGAGTGGATGCCGAGAACGGCGCTACCGCCGGCAAGACGGATTTGGCCAAGAGGGCCAAAGAGCTGGGCCTTGACGCAATCCATGACACCGTTCACGAGATGGCACGCGATGAGGCTCGTCACGGCAAGGCATTTGAAGGCCTGCTGAAGAGGTACTTCGGCTAAGGCGAACGCCTCGGCCTGAAATCAACAACCATAAATCATATAAGGAGGCTGATACTTATGCAGAAATATTTTTGCAATCCCTGCGGATATACCTACGATCCTGAGAAAGGCGACCCGGAGCACGGCATTGCTCCCGGCACCCCTTTCGAATCCCTTCCCGATGACTGGTGCTGCCCGCTGTGCGGCGTGACAAAGAGCATGTTCCAGCCCTGCATCGACAACTACAACTAGATATCTGATTTTTTGGCAAATCGGCAGGCCACTCAAGGCCTGCCGATTCTTTGTCTCCGGCCGTCAGCCTGAGCCTCACCGCCCGAAATCCCCCTCATGTGCTTTGAAGAAGTCAAAATAAGCCCTCACTCCCGCCAGCTGGGTCCACCTCTTTACGTCCACCTCATCCTCATCCATATCGTAGATTTTGGCGCCTCTCATGGAGAGCAGGAACGGGGAATGGGTGGATATGATGAACTGGCAACCAAAGAACCGGGCCGAGTCCTCCAGAAATTTGGAAAGCTCCTGCTGGCGCAGCGGGGACAGGCTATTCTCCGGCTCGTCCAGAAGATACAGGCCGTTCTCCTGAATCTTCTCCGAGAAATAGAGGAATGCGCTCTCGCCGTTGGAATGCTCCCGCACATTGTCCATGAGATTGTTCCTCACATACTTGGACTGGGTCTTGCGGCGGGCCATGTGGACTTTCCTTAACTGCTCATAGTCCTCCAGGGACTTCATCTGAAAGTGGGCATACTTATTCTCAAGGTATTCCTCGAACAGCTCCTCCCTCTTCTGGCTGATTCCATCGTTCAGGCATCTGAGGTTCAGCACGAAGTCGAACACATCATCGCTTGTGACGATTCTGCTGTCCCCCGGAACGGGCCCCTGGGTCTCGAAATCGCACATCCGCAGATAATCCTCGAAGAAATTGGAGCGGTTGTAGACAGACTCCCTGGCCGCCCCCACCTTTTGGGCAATCACGTTCAGAGCCGTTGTCTTGCCGGAGCCGTTCCCGCCGTACAGAATCGTAATCGGCTCGAAATCCAGCATTCTCAGACCGTGCTTCGACAGCACCTGAAAGGGATAGAAGCTGTCATAGCAGGTCCGCTTTATGTTCATCAGAAAGCTGTACTCCAGCTCGATGTCCGGGAACGAAAAATGTGACAGATATGTCATTTCATCAACCCCTTCAGCTCCTCCAACAGCTCCAGATCCGACTGCTGCACCTTGAGATTGGTGGTGACCGGCTCCTCTCCGGGCCTGGCGACGCTCAGCTCAATCACCGTCCCCTCCTCTATCTGCCTGGAGAAGACCGTCTTCAGAAAGGCTCCGAACTTTGGATGATTATGGTTGAACTGATTCCTTGCGCTCATGAGCTTCAGCATCGAAGCCGCATTCATACCGCTCATATATTTCCTCCTGCAATGCATCTTTATCTAAATTCATATAAAAATATTTGCCACTTGTATATATTGAGAAAATATGGTAAGATAATAGTCGAGAATACAAGGACGTAATAATGTCGGTGTACCACCACAAGGAGCTGGCACTCCCTGTGGCAAGGTTGGTAGTGTTGCCTACCACACGATACAGACGGAGTCTGCGATACACACAATCGTATTATAACGCATTTGTGGTAAAATTACAATGCCTTTTGCTGTGTGAAGAGCTGACCTGTCTGCAAACCTTATGATATACACGAGGTGAAGAGTGTGGACGCATGCTTGACACCTCGTTCTTGATTCTCACCTGAACGTCCTTGGCGGCGGAGCGCTCTGCCGCCCGGGATGTTCTAAGTGAGACAAAATAGACTGGACTTATCACGGAAAGGATGCAAGAGGGATATCAACATGGAAACGCTGAAAAATCTGTTTATCGATACGGAAGAAAAAGAGGCTGCTGTATTGGGGGAGGGCTATCTCGTCCCCCTTCGCACGAAAAGCTTCCCCATGAGCGGGGTCTGCGTGCTGACGGACCGGCGCCTCTACTGCAAGGGACGTTTTTTCCAAAAGGCGGGCAAGGTCTACCAGTCGGACAAAGGCGAATACACCATCGATTTGAAGGATGTCACCGGTTCCGGATTCTCAACCGCCAGGTTCGGCGCTTTCCTTCTGTTTGAAATATTGTTTGTGATCCTGCTCAGCATATTGACCGGTTTCTTCCTGCTCTTCGTCGAGAAGGTGGAGCATTCCTATTTCGGACTTGATGCCATCACCTGGAGCTGCATGATACTGCTGGTCGTAGGGTTGGTGGCTGCAGTCATATACTATTACCTCAAGCCCTTCCGGATATTCGTGATTGAATATATGACGGGAAAAATCGCTTTTCTGGCTTTCAATTATCCGGAAGACGACCTGCGCATGTTCCAGAGGGAGCTGCATAAGGCCAAAGATGCCTGCTCGACTGTCGTCTCGTAAGGTTTTCCGTAAAAAATGTAAAATTATAAAAATTCTATAAAAACATTTTTTATGCTTGACAGAGTGAAAAGTTTGCCGTATACTAATACAAGTGCAAGCGGTTACTGCTTGTGTCAGATGCGATAGTGGCTCAGTTGGTAGAGCGCCAC
>CAMQOJ010000511.1 GCA_947003375.1 uncultured Lachnospiraceae bacterium | reverse complement strand
GGGAGCTCCTTCGGGCCGGAGCATGCCGGGGAGGGGATTCCATTGCTGCGTCAGGTGGTGGAGTTCGCCAGGGAGAACCTGATTAAGCTGAACATCGAGCTGAAGCCCACCGGCCATGAGACGGATTTCGAGAAAAGCGTGGTGGACATCGTGGCGGAATATGACTTTCTGGACCAGTGCGTGATCACCTCCCAGGTCTACGGCGTGCTGGAGCGGGTGAAAGACTACAATCCGGAAGTCGTCACGGTCTATGTCATGAGCCTGGCCTACGGGAATATCACGGATTTGGCGGCGGCAGACCATTTCAGCGTGGAGGCGGCCAATGTGACGGAGAACCTGGTGGACAGGGTCCATGGGCAGGGAAAGCAACTGTTCGCCTGGACCGTGAACACCCAGTCCGGCATCCGCAGGATGGTGGAGCTGAACGTGGACAATGTCATCACGGACAATGTGGCGCTGGCGAAGGAGACGATCTACGCGGAGAAGACCAGCGATTTGATCAGCGAATATATCAAGCTTTTGGAGAAGATTTTCTGACATGCTGACGGGCTTCGGCAAAGAAACAGAGGATGCGATAAAACGTTAAGATTAGAACGTGCTTCTGATACACAGAGGGAGGGAAGGACATGGAGGCTTTGCGGTTTGGGGTAGTGGGAATCGGGAATATGGGAAGCGCCCACGCGGTGCAGCTTTTTGAGGGCAGGGTGAGGGGCGCGGCGCTGGCGGCGGTGTGCGACTGCCGGGAGGAGCGCCTGGGCTGGGCGGCCGGGCGCCTTGCGGGAGTATCCCTGTACGGGGACTACGAGGCGCTTCTGGACAGCGGGGAAGTGGATGCCGTGCTGATCGCCACGCCCCACAGGCTCCACCCGGTGATCGCCGGGGAGGCTTTCCGGAGGAAGCTCCATGTGCTGACGGAGAAACCGGCAGGGGTGGACAGGGCCAGCGTGGCTGCCATGAACCGGCAGGCGGAGGAGAGCGGGGCCGTGTTCGGCATCATGTACAACCAGCGGACCAACCAGCTATTCAGGAAGCTCCATGACCTGGTACAGGAGGGGGCGCTGGGGGAGATCAAGCGCTTTGTCTGGATCGTCAACAACTGGTATCGGACGCAGGCCTACTATGATTCCGGCGACTGGCGGGCCACCTGGAACGGGGAGGGAGGCGGCGTGCTGCTGAACCAGTGCCCCCACAATCTGGACATCTGGCAGTGGATTATGGGGATGCCTGTGAGGCTGCGGGCCTTCTGTAGGGAGGGCCATTACCATCGGATTCAGGTGGAGGACGACGCCACCATCTACGCGGAGTACGAGAGCGGCGCCAGCGCAGTGTTCATCACATCCACTGGGGAGTATCCCGGCACCAACCGGATGGAAATCAGCGGCACCCTGGGCAAGGCCGTGGCGGAGAACGGCTGCCTGAAGCTGTACCTGCTGGAGCGGGACGAGCGGGAAATCTGTTATGCTTCCAGGGAGGGCATGCCCCAGGAGAAGGTGAACTGTTGTACCATGGAAGAGGAGGAGCCCGGCGGGGGACATCTGGAGATTCTGCAGAACTTCACGGACGCTGTGCTGCGGGGAGCGGAGCTGATTGCGCCTGGCCGGGAGGGGATACGGGGGCTGACGATCGGCAATGCCGCCTATCTGTCCACATGGAAGGACGACTGGGTGGAGCTGCCTTTCGACGACCGGGAATTTTGCCTGCTCCTGGGCAGGAGACAGGAGGCGGAGGAGGAAATGGAGAGGGACGTGAAGCATGAGGAGCTGTCCGGGGAATATGCGGAGAGGTGGAACGTCAGGTGGTGATGGCAAAGCAAGCCATGGCAAAATAAGCCTTGCAAACCGCAGATTCCTAAGGTATCATGAATAGTATGGAAAGGAACAGGCCCCAAAAGAAAAGAGAAGGAGAATACCATCAATGAAGCAGGATTTAATCGTCATTCTTGACCTGGGCAGCACCCAGAACACGGTCCTTGCCAGGGACATCCGCGCCCTGGGCGTATACAGCGAGATCCATCCCCACGACATCACCGTGGAGGAGCTGCAGGCCCTGCCCAATGTGAAGGGCATCATTTTGAACGGCGGAGAGAACCGCATCGTGGACGGACAGGCGGTGGAGGTGCGCCCGGAGATTTATGAGCTGGGCTATCCCATGATTTCCGTGGATTATCCCCAGTCCGGATGCGAAGTGCGCCTGGAGGCCCTGCCGGAGCGGGAGGCCCTGGAGAAGTTCCTGTTCCGGGACTGCAAGGCGGAAGCGAACTGGAACATGAAGAATTTCATCGAGGATCAGGTAGAGCTGATCCGGCAGCAGGTGGGCGACAGGAAGGTGCTGCTGGCCCTGTCCGGCGGCGTGGACTCCTCCGTCGTGGCCGCCATGCTGATTAGGGCCATCGGGGAGCAGCTTACCTGCGTCCATGTGAACCACGGCCTGATGCGCAAGAACGAGTCGGAGAGCGTGGTGAAGGTGTTCCGGGACGAGCTGCACGCCAACCTGATTTACGTGGACGCCGTGGAGCGCTTCCTGGGGAAACTGGCCGGCGTGGCGGATCCGGAGCAGAAGCGGAAGATCATCGGCGGGGAATTCATCCGCGTCTTTGAGGAAGAGGCCAGGAAGCTGGACGGAATCGATTTCCTGGGACAGGGGACCATCTATCCCGACATCATCGAGAGCGGGACGAAGACGGCGAAGATGGTGAAGTCCCACCACAATGTGGGAGGTCTGCCGGAGGATCTGGAGTTCGAGCTGGTGGAGCCCCTGAAGCAGTTGTTCAAGGATGAGGTGCGGGCCTGCGGCGTGGAGCTGGGGCTGCCCCATGACATGGTGTACCGTCAGCCATTCCCGGGGCCCGGCCTGGGCGTGAGATGCCTGGGGGCCATTACCAGGGACAGGCTGGAGGCCGTGCGGGAGTCCGATGCCATCCTGCGGGAGGAGTTCGCCAGGGCCGGTCTGGATAAGAAGGTGTGGCAGTATTTTACGGTGGTGCCGGATTTCAAGTCCGTGGGCATGAAGAATAACGCGAGGGTATTCGAGTACATGGTGATCATCCGGGCCATAAATACGGTGGACGCCATGACGGCTTCCGTGGAGAAGGTGGACTGGGAGGTGCTGGAGCGGATCACGAACCGGATTCTGGCTGAGGTGGAGAATGTGAATCGGGTTTGTTACGACATGAGTCCGAAGCCGCCTTCGACCATAGAATTTGAGTGACGAAATGGGATTGTATAGTCCTTCGCCGTAAGGTGGGGGACTTTTCCTTTAATGAGGACAAGCATGGGGGTATGAGAGGTAGTTTACATGGTTGAAAAAAATATTCAAGATATATTTTTAGAATATCCCGAAGTTATTTATCTGTCTCTTATACACATCTGACGCTGCCGACGAA
>CAMQOJ010000510.1 GCA_947003375.1 uncultured Lachnospiraceae bacterium | reverse complement strand
CCTCATCTGTCTCGTGGGCTCGGAGATGTGTATAAGAGACAGACCCATAGCCGAATCATAATAATAATTAACATACTTTTAAAGATTTTTAATAATTTCAAGGCAAATCTTTCCCGTATCTCTCCAGGTAGACCAGCAGAACGGATATATCCGCAGGGGAGACGCCGGATATCCTGGAAGCCTGCCCAATGGAGGAAGGGCGGAACAGCTTCAGGTGCTGCCTGGCCTCCAGGCGCAGGGAGGACACCTGGTCATAATCCATGTCCTGCGGTATCAGCTTCTTCTCCATCTTCCTGAACTGCTCCACCTGACGCTTCTGCCTGAGGATATAGCCCTCATATTTGATCTCTATCTCCACCTGCTCCAGCACGGCGGCGGGCAGGGCCTCTCTCCCCCTGTCGATCTCCCCCAGGACTTCATAGGAAAGCTCAGGGCGGCACAGAAGCTCCGCCAGGCTGGCCGCCGTCTTCAGGGGGGAGCTACCATGGGCCTCCAGGAAATTCTGAATCTCCCTGTTTGCCCCTACGGAGGTGCCCTTAAGCCTCTCCACCTCCCTGTCTATCAGCCTCTCCTTTTCCAGCAGGGCCTGATATTCCTCCTCGGAGATAAGGCCTGCCTCATACCCCTTCTTCCGCAGCCGCAGATCCGCGTTGTCCTGGCGCAGAAGCAACCTGTACTCCGCCCGGGAGGTCATCATCCGGTAAGGCTCCCTGTTGTCCTTGGTCACCAGGTCGTCTATCAGCACGCCTATATACCCTTCCGACCTGTCTATGGTCAGGGGAGGCTTCCCCAGAATGGACATGGCGGCATTCACCCCGGCCACCAGTCCCTGGCAGGCCGCCTCCTCATAGCCGCTGCTTCCGTTGAACTGCCCTGCGCTGAACAGCCCCCTCACATCACGGAATTCCAAGGTAGCCTCCAACTGCCCCGCATGGATGCAGTCGTACTCGATGGCGTAGGCATTGCGGACGATTCTGCAGTGCTCCAGCCCGGGAACCGTCCTGTACATGGCGAGCTGCACATCCTCCGGCAGAGAGGAGGACATGCCGCCCACATACATCTCATTGGTATGAAGCCCCTCCGGCTCAATGAAGACCTGATGGCGCTCCTTATCTGCAAATTTTACAACTTTGTCTTCAATGGAAGGACAGTACCTTGGCCCCGTGCCTTCTATTATGCCCGCATAGATGGGGGATCTGTCCAGATTCCCGCGGATGATTTCATGGGTCTTTTCGTTGGTGTAGGTGAGCCAGCAGGAGACCTGTTCCTTCTGTATGCTGTCCGGATCTGTGGAAAAGGAAAAGGGCACTATCCTCTCATCCCCCAGCTGCTCTTCCATCCTGGAAAAGTCTATGCTGCGCCCGTCCATCCTGGCGGGGGTGCCCGTCTTGAAACGGCGCAGCTCTATCCCCATCTCTTTCAGGGATCGGGTCAGATGGGTGGCTGCCTGCAGGCCATTGGGTCCTGTGTAAGTGATGGACTCTCCGCAGAGGCATCTGGCTCCCAGATATGTCCCCGTGCACAGGACTACAGCCTTGCATTCATATAGCATGCCTGTAAAGGTCCTGACGCCTTTTACCTTTTTCCGATATGTTTTCTGATTCCTCTCGGAGGAAGCCTCCATAGAAGATGCCTCCCGCCCCTCCGGATTTCCAGGCTTCCCTCCGGCTCCTTCCAGGCTCTTCGGGAGATTGCCCGGCTGGCTGGCTTCTCCCATGTCCTCCCACAGAAGCTCGCACACCTCCGCCTGCTTGATGGTGAGATGCTCCTGGCTCTCCAGGACCTTTCGCATAGCCCTGGAATACTCCGCCTTGTCCGCCTGGGCCCGCAGGGAATGGACGGCAGGCCCCTTGGACACGTTCAGCATCTTGGACTGGATGAATGTCCTGTCGATATTCTTCCCCATCTCCCCGCCCAAAGCGTCCAGCTCCCGCACCAGATGTCCCTTGGAAGAGCCGCCCACATTGGGATTGCAGGGCATCAGGGCTATGCTGTCCACCGATACCGTGAAGATTATGGTCTCCAGCCCGAGCCTTGCGCAGGCCAGCGCCGCCTCGCAGCCCGCATGCCCCGCTCCTATCACACATACATCTACTTGTTCACATTTTTTCGTCATACAATTTATTTCCCCAAGCTTATCCCTGTGTCCGCAATTTCTCCCATGCCGCCATCATATGCGGCTGTCTCACCTTCCCTATGCCCTATCCCTAAAATCTTCACTCCAATCCCTCCTCAATCAAAGGAACCCAGCCATGAAGAAAATATGGATGCCTGCTATTTCCCCATACAGAATCTGGAGAAAATCTCATCCACCAGGTCATCGTCCACCTCTTCCCCTATGATCCGCCCAAGCGCCTTATAGGCATTCATCAGATCGATGGAATAGAAATCCTCCGGCATCCCGTCCTCTATGCTCCCCTTCACCAGCATCAGAGCCTCACAGGCCTCCTCCAATGCCTCCTTATGCCGCATGTTCGTGATGACGATCTCATTGCTGCTCCCTATCTCCCCGTGGAAAAACATCTCCCTCACGGCCCGCTCCAGCTCTTCCATCCCTGCCCCCTCCTTTGCGGAAGTATGCAGTATTACAAATCTGTCATCACAAGAAGAACCTGCCGGAAAGCAATCTTCCGACTCCTCTCCTGCGGCTCCCGAAAACAAAGCCCTTATCCCCTCTTCCGTGGCCACAGCTTCCAAATCGCTCTTATTCAACAGCACTATCGTTCTTTTATCCCCAATAACAGAGACAATCTCCCTGTCATTCTCATCCAGCTCCATCGAAGCGTCCGTAACATATACAATTAAATCTGCCTCCCTTGCGTATCTCAATGCTCTCTCTACGCCTATTTTCTCCACGGTATCCTCCGTATCCCGGATACCCGCCGTATCTACAATATTCAGACAAACATCTCCCAGCCGCAGCGACTCCTCCAGCACGTCCCTGGTAGTCCCCGCAACATCCGTGACGATCGCCCTCTCCTCCCCGAGAAGACAATTCAGAAGCGATGACTTCCCCACATTGGGCTTCCCAAGGATCACCGTCCTGATTCCCTCCTTTATCAGCTTTCCATTGTCAGCCGTATCAATTAGTTTCCTCAATTCCCCTATCACGCCGTCCAGCTTCCCGGACAGCCCTTCCCCATACCCATCCAAATCGAAATGCTCCGGATCGTCCAAAGCCGACTCGATAAAAGCCGTCTCATACAAAATCCTCCCCCGAAGCTCCCCTACCTTCCCCGAAAGCTTTCCCCGAAGCTGCCCCAGAGAATACCCAAGGGCCCTGTCATTCTGAGCCCCTATCACATCCATCACAGCCTCGGCCCTGGACAGGTCCATCCTCCCGTTCAGAAAAGCCCTCTTCGTGAACTCCCCCGGCTCCGCCAT